>CASDXH010000005.1 GCA_949285105.1 uncultured Mycoplasma sp.
TCTAGTCATTGTTCTACTGTTAATTGTTTAGACATAAAAAGACAATAATTCCTTTCCTGAGAATTGAATTATTGTCCAATTTTAATGTCCATGTTTAATGCTTTGCTTTTTATTTTTCATAAATAGTAATTAAATGCAACTTTATTATTTTTAAACTCATTAATAGATTTATAAGAACATGATTAGTTTTCTTAATAATGATGCTTTTACTTTTATAAATATTGAATTTTGATTAATGAATTAATATAATCAAAAAAAGTGGTATCAAGAGATTTAATATGAAAAATAAAACAAAACTAATGATTTTTTCTGCTGTCGGTTTATCTGCAATGGCTGTTCCAACAGTTGCAAGTTTTAGTAAACTTGAACAAAATAAAATTACAAATGTTGTAAATACTACAACAAATAAAAGTTTGCTTGCAGGACAACAGGAACAAAAAAATGTTAATTTTCTAGACAAAAAAAGTCTAGATAATATTTCAACTTCAATTGGTCCAATTGTAATGAAAGACCAAAAAACAGTTGAGAGTAGAGATTGATATGGGTATGCTAACTGAACTTTTGACATTACAACAATTGATAAAACAACAAATGGAACAACAACTGTAGTTGATTGAGAATACTTACAAACAAGCGATAGTTTATTTTTAATAACATCAAATAGTTACTTAATCAAACTAAATGCAACAACTGGTGAAGTGTTAGCAACAACAGATAAGACAACTGCACAAATAGGCAATAACGCTGATAGAATTGCAGGGATTTCATATAATGATACACTTTATGTTTGAAGCTCTAAAACTGCTTCCACAACAATATATGAAGTAGATAGAAATACGCTTAAGAAAACTGGACAAATAAATTCAAGTGGAAATTCTTTCCTAACTTCAAACCGTTTACAAACTATATACCCACTAGAAGTTGGATATAATGTTGCAATAACTTCGACTGGAACAACAAATGGAACTGAAATGCTTACTAAATTAAAAGCAACTCTTGTTGACGATAATATGAAAGAATTAGTTCCAAGTTCTACAGCTCCAGGAAGTAAAGCTACAGCCCAAGCTAATGTTCAATCTATAGATATCGTTATTAATTCAAATACAGGGGGACTATCTTGAGATAACATCTACAAGAATTCTTTCTATAGATCTTCTACTAGAACAACTTTCCTTTTTATAGATAACAAAGCATATGAAATAACTTTAAATAAAAACGCAGTTCAAAAATCAAATATCAAAGAGGTTACTTTGAATAGCGGACAAACTAGTGGTGCACAACAAAAAGCATTTAACTCATCGTTTATTGATTCAAATAACACCATTGTATTTAAAAGGGACGGAGACAAAGAAATCAGTTATATTTCTGGTAGCAATAATACTGTCCAAAAAATTTCTTTATCTACTACAACAAATACTGAACTTAAAAAGATTATCGATGCTGATACTACAAACACTAACACGCTTACAGTTTATGGTGTTCCAACAGAACTAAATAAATCAGTTAACTCAGGTAACTTAATTTACATGGTTGATAAATCAAGTAATTTTGCCACAGGGTTTATTTCAAATATTGTTCAAACATCAAATTTCTATAATAACCAAATTCAATTAAAACTTAATGATGGAGTAACTCAATCTAGATTGCTACCTTCTCAAGTATCGATTAATAATTTTAAAATTGAAGGTATTGGTGCTGACGCTTTAGACTATACAAAAACTAATGCAAAATTTGTTGTTGATGACAGACAAGGAAAATTGTCTGTATCTTTATTAGCAACAAGAAATGCTTGATACTCTCAATTGAACTCTGTAAAAACAAAAACTCATCTACATTTTGAAGGCACTGCTTTTATGAAAACATCACAAGCAATAACTTGAGCATCTGATCCAATATTTACTAGTCTATATGGAAAAAATACTCCAGGTCAAATTACAGAAGAATTACTTGATAAAAACAAGGATAGAATTTTGCCTTCAAGCAACATTAACACTAATAATGGGTATTCTAATATAACTAAGAATTTCTTAATTGTTAACAGGGAAGATACAACAGGAAAAATTAAAATTGAAGCAACTGTTTCATATACTGATAAGTACAATACAACAATTAACTATTCTTTACCACCACAAGAATATACTATTAAAGTTGCGTCAGCTAAAGATTACAATTTTGAATTTTATGGACAAACAAATGGACAAAATGGATCTGATGGTAATGGTGAAAGTCTACCAGCTATTGATATAAATACAATCGATGGTAACAATGCATTAAATGATTTAAAGAAATATATTCCTTCATTTATTGATCCAAATCCAGATAAACTTGCTGAGGCATTTATTAAGACTCAAGACTCTTATCCAATAGCTAACGGTTTAAGAAACATTTATATAAAAGATAAAGATAATCAAGATGGCACCCTAACAATCGCTGTAGACTATGTTGGTTTAAGTAATCAAATACCTTCAAGCTTCTCTAGAAAATTTACAGGATTTCAAACAACAACAACTGCAGCAATTACTTTCAAAGGAAACAAAGTTCCTAGGGAAAATGTAGACACTAACATAACAAGTATATTCCCTGACCAAAGTACTACATTCATTGACATCAAAGATGTTTATCCAATTTATTCAGATAGAATTTCTGATGAAATAACTGAAGCTGCCCAAACATATTCTGAAGGAATTGCAAGACTTGCAGCAATGGGATATTCTCCGGTTGTTAATGTTAAACGTGATGATAATGGTGCTCAATTTGGTTATCTACAAATTGAACTAGATTATTCTCAACCAACAACTGAACAAAGAAAAAAATTACCACAAAGTTTCTACAACCAATTTGGTTTAAAAAATGGAAAAATTACTCAAGTCTATATTGGTTTTTTACCAGTAAGTACAAGATTTGGAATTTCGTTAAAAAGTTATAATTCATCTGAAGTTCAAAATGTTGTAACTAATTACAGTGTTGAATCAGTTGTTCCATATCAAGAACTTTTAAGAACACTTGATTATAAAGGTTATCTTGATGGGGAAGTAAGTATTATAGATATTAAATGAAATGGTGAAAAACTTGATTTTATGGTTTCTGGTAAATCAGCTAAATATCCTTCAGTAACTTCAACTTATAATTTTGCAATTGACTGAGCACCTAAGTTTGCTTCAATTAGAGAAAGAAACTTAATTCTTGCTGCTTCGTTAACACTGGTTGGAATCGGTGTTGTTGCGTTTGGTATTGGTGCATACATTCTTAGAAAGAATAAAATTAGAAGATTATTGAAATAATAATTATATAAAAAATTATTGTGTTGCAATTTATTGCAGCACTTTTTTATTTATCATAATCCTTTGAGTTTAATGTTTATATTTCCATTTTGTACTATTCTGCGTCTGGGTTGATTTTTATCTTTGACTTAATATAATCAAAAAAACGAGTACAATTAGGATTAATTATGAAAAATAAAGTTAAAGTTATGTTCTTTTCAGCCATCGGTATGTCTGCAATGGCAATTCCTTCTTTGGCTGTTTTTTCAAGAAATCAACAACATACAAATGTAGTAAATAATGACCGTGCTAAAAGTTCTATATATAGAGATTCATTAAATGTAAAACAAGACAATATGAATTTTCTAGATAAAAAAGGTTTAGACAATATATCAACTTCAATTGGGCCTATAGTTATGAAAAGCCAAACTACTATAGAAAGTAGAGACTGATATGGTTATGCTAACTGAAGTTTTGATATTACAACAATTGACAAAACAACAACAAATAATGGAACTACAACAGTAGTTGATTGAGAATACTTACAGAAAAGTGATAGTTTATTTTTAATTACTTCTAATAGTTGTCTAATCAAGATAAATGCAACTACAGGTGAAGTTTTAGCTAGTGCTGATAAAAATGCTTTAGGTGTTAATAACGCTGATAGAATTTCTGGTATTTCATATAATGACACTCTATATGTATGAAGTTCTAAATCTACATCTACTACTATTTATTCAGTTGATAGAAATACACTTAAAAAAACTAACACCATAAGACCATCTAACAATACATTATTAACATCAAATAAATTAGAAGCTATATATCCATTAGATGTCGGATATAATGTTGCTTTAACTATTGCAAACAACGAAATGGATACTTCTGTTAAAACTATTAAAGCAACATTAGTTGATGACAACATAAAAGAACTAGTGCCATCTAAAGTTACTAAAGTAGGTGAAGCAAATACTAATAAGCAATCAATTGATATTAGTGTTGCTGATATGAGTACTGCCGGTCTATCTTGAAATGATATTTACAAAAATTATTTCTATAGATCTGCAACTAAAACAACATTTTTATTTGTAGGTAATAAAGCTTATGAAATTTCATTAAATAAAAATGCTGTTGAAAAATCAAACATTACTGAAGTTGAAACAACTCCAAAAGCTCCAGGTAAAAAAGGAACTGCTCAATCTTTTAACTCTTCTTTTATAGATGCTAATAATTTAATTGTTTTTAAAAGAGATGGTGATAAAACAATAAGTTCATTATCTATAAATAATAAAGTTTCAATTTTAGATTTAAATCAATCAACAACTAATCAATCTTTAAGTAACATAATAAAAGGTGATACTAGCAACTCAAATAAACTTAAAGTTTATGGTGTCCCAACTGAAGCTAATAAAAATATTAATTCAGCTAACTTAATTTATATGGTTGATGCTAGTAGTAAGTTTGCTACAGGATTTGAATCAAATATTGTAAAAGCAACAAATTTCTTTGATGAACAACTTCAACTTAAAACTAATGATTCTGTTGTTGTATCAAGACTTTTACCTTCTCAAATGAATATTAGTAATTTTAAAATTGAGGGTTCTGGTGCTGATGCAATAAAACCTGAAAGTGTAGATGCTAAATTCACAGTAGATGATCTAAATGGAAAAATTTCATTAAAAGTTTTATCAACTAGAAATGCTTGATATTCTAGAACAAACAACATCAAAACAAAAACATATCTTTACTATAATAGTGAAAGTCTATTAAAAACTAGCACTGCGATTCAATGAGCATCTGAACAATTATTTAAAGGTCTTTATGGAAAAAATACTCCAGGACAAATTACTGAAGACATTTTAGAAAAAAATAAAGATACAATATTGCCGTCAAATAACATTACTTCAAACAATGGATACACAAACATCAAAAAGAATTTCTTAATTGTTAATAGAGATGATACAAAAGGTCAAATTACAATTGAAGCTACTGTTTCTTATACAGATAAATACAACACAACTATTAACTATTCATTAAATAAACAAACTTATAATATTAAAGCAGCATCAACTTCAGATTACAAATTTGAGTTTTATGGTCAAACAAATGGAGAAGATGGTTCAAGTGGAAATGCTGACAAATTACCTCCTATTGATATCAATTCAATATCTGGTAACAGCGCTTTAGAAAATCTTAAAAAATATATTCCATCATTTATTGAACCAGATCCAAATAAATTGGCTGACGCGTTTATTAAAACACAAGATTCATATCCAATTGCTAAAGAGTTAAGAAATGTTTACATTAAAAACAAAGATGATGCAAATGGTATATTAACTTTAGTTGTTGATTATGTTGGTTTAAGAAATGACGTTAAATCTCACTTTGAAAGAAGATTTAGTGGTTTTGAAACCACAACTACTGCAAGAATTTCTTTCAAAGGAAATTATGTTTCAAGAGATCAAGTAAGTGATGAAATAAAAGGTATATTTACTGATCCAAGTACAACTTTTATAAATATTAAAGATGTGTATCCAGAATATACTGAAAAGATATCTGATGAAGTAACAGAAATTGCAAGAACTTATTCTGATGGTATTGCTAAACTTGCAACAATGGGATATTCACCAGATGTTAGATTTATTAAAAATGATAATGGTACACAATATGGTTACCTTCAAGTAGAACTTGATTATTCAAAACCATCAACTGATCAAAGAAAAAAACTACCTAAAAGTTTTTATGACCAGTTTGGTTTAAGAGATGGAAAGATATATCAAGTTTATATAGGATTTTTACCAGTAAGTACTAGATTTGGTATTTCACTAAAAAGTTATAATTCACCACAAGTTCAAAACATTGTGAACAACTATACAGCTCAATCGGTTGTTAACTATAATGATCTTTTAAACACATTAGATTACAAAGGATATTTAAAAGGTGAAGTTAATATCCTTAATATAAATTGAAATGGTGAGAAACTTGATTTTATGGTTTCTGGTAGATCAGCTAAATATCCTTCAGTTGCCTCAACTTATAACTTTACAATTGATTGAGCACCTAAATTTGCATCGATTAGGGAAAGAAACTTAATTCTAGCTGTTGTATTAACTCTTGCTGGAATTGGTGTAGTTGCATTTGGTATTGGTGTTTATATTTTAAGAAAGAATAAAATTAGAAGACTATTGAAATAGATTCAAATATATTGCTACATAAAAGCAATATATTTTTTATTACCATTTTCTGTTGGGTTGATTTTTATCTTTGAGTTAATATAATCAAAAAAACGGCTGAAAATGGTGGATTTATGAAAAATAAAATAAAATTAATGATTGCATCAAGTATTGGAATTTCTGCAATAATGGTTCCCTCAATTATAAGTTACACACAAAATAGTAATAGCGTTAATAATAATGTTAATTCATATAAGGTTGCAAAAAATGATTTGGTTGCTCCTAGAGCTTTTAATTTTCAAGATAAAAAAAGTCTTGAAAATATTTCAACTTCTATTGGTCCAATAGTTTTAAAAGATGAAAAGATTGTTGAAAGTAGAGACTGATATGGTTATGCTAACTGAACACTAGATGTATCTACAATTGATAAAACACAAACCACTGGATCAGTTTCAGTTCTTGATTGAGAATACTTACAAACAAGTGATAGTTTATTTTTAATCACATCAAACAGCTATTTAATTAAAGTAAATGCAACAACAGGGGAAGTGTTAGCTGTTGCTGATAAAACAAGTTCTGGAATTAATAATGCAGATAGACTTGGAGGAATCCAATATAATGACACTTTATATGTTTGAAACTCTAAATCCACTTCAACAACAGTATATTCTGTAGATAGAAATACATTAAAGATGACTTCTAAATTTATAACTAATGGTTATTTAACTACAAATAAATTACAAAGAATAATTCCATTAGATGTTGGTTATAATATTGCAATAACTTCTGATAACAACAATGGAGTAATAACAACTTTTTCAAAGTTAAAATTAACTTTAGTTAATGATTCATTACAACAACTTGTTAATAAACAAAAAGCAGAAGAAGCAAATAAACAAGAACTTGAAGTTACTCTTTCATCTTCACTTGAATGAAATAATATTTATATTGATGGTTTTTATAGATCTTCAACACAATCAACTTTATTATTCATTGATAATAAAATATATGAAATTTTTTTAAACAAAAATACACCAAATAAATCTAATATAAAAGAGATAATAACTAATACTCAAAATCCTCCAGTAACAGGGACTGCCAAACCTTTCAACTCTTCTTTTATTGATGCAAACAATAATGTAATTTTTAAAAGAGATGGAGATTCTACAATTAGTAATTTAAGTTCAACAAACCAAATTACTACTCCAATAGATTTAAGCAATGCCAACAATAATGAATTAAAAGAATTAATTAAAAAAGACGCTAGTAAAAACAATAAATTAAAAGTTTATGGAGTTCCAACAGAAGAACATAAAAATGTAAACTCTGCAAACAATATATACCTTGTTGATCAAGATTCAAACTTTGGTACAGGTTTTACTTCAAACATTGCTAAACCAACAAACTTTTATAATGATAAATTAGAATTAAAACCAAATGATAATATATCAATTACAAACTTGCTACCTTCGCAATTAACCATTAATAACTTTAAAATTAATGGTAATGGTGACCCAATTGATATAAGAAACAGTAATGCTAAATTTACAGTTGATGATAGAAAGGGTGAATTATCTTTATCTTTACTTTCAACACGTAATGCATGATATTCACAAATTAATTCAGTTAAAACTAAAACTTATTTACATTACACAAGTTCAGCTTTTAAGAAATTACAAAATGCTGTTACTTGAGCAAAAAATGTTTTCCAAAGTATTTTTCAGAAATATACACCTGGTCAAATAACTGAAGAATTACTTGATAAGAATGCTGAAAAAATTATGCCAAGTTCTAACATCACAACAGGTAATGGATATACAAATATAAGTAGAAGATTTTTAATTGTTGAAAGAACTGATACAACAGGGATGATTAAAGTAGAAGGTACTTTTTCATATACTGATAAATACAACACTACTATTAACTACTCTTTAAGTCCTGAAACATTCAATGTTAAAGCTGCAACAGCAAATGATTATCATTTTGAATTTTATGGTCAAGGAACTGAAGGCAACGGAAATGGGCAAGACTATACAAATTTACCAGCAATTGATATTAACAATATAACTGGTAACCCAACACTTGATGGTTTAAAAAAATATATTCCTTCATTTATTAATCCTGATCCAGATACTTTAGCTGAAGCATTTATTAAAACACAAGATTCTTATCCAATTGCTAAAGGATTAAGAAATATATATTTAAAAGATTGAGATAATGAAAATGGTACTGTAACTGTTGCTGTTGATTATGTTGGTTTGGATAATAAAATTCCTTCAAGCTTTGCAAGAAAGTTTACAGGATTTAAAACACTTAATCAATCAAGAATAGATTTTAAGGGTACAAAGATTAATAAAGAGGAAGTTCCTTCAAACATCACTTCATTATTTCCAAATTTAGACACTACATTTATTAACATTAAAGATGTTTATCCAGAGTACAATGATAAAATTTCAGACGAGGTTACAGATCTTGCAAAAACTTATTCTGAAGGAGTTGCTACATTAGCTGCAATGGGATATTCCCCAGTCGCTAAAGTAATTCATAGTGATAATGGAACACAATATGGATTTATACAAATTGAACTAGATTATTCTCAGCCATCAACTCAAGATAGAAAAAAATTACCACAAAGTTTCTATAACCAATTTGGTTTAAAAGATGGAAAGATTACTCAAGTATATATTGGTTTTCTACCAGTAAGTACAAGATTTGGAATTTCGTTAAAAAGTTATAATTCACCAGAAGTTCAAAATGTTTTGACAAATTATAATGTTGAGTCTGTTGTTGGATATGATGATCTTTTAAAAACTCTTGATTATAGAGGTTATTTGGATGGCGAAATAAAAATCCAAGATAGAGAATGAGATGGAGAAAAACTTAATTTCACAGTTACTGGTAAATCAGTAAAATACCCTTCAGTTGTTTCAACTTATAATTTCATAATCGACTGAGCGCCTAAGTTTGCATCAATTAGAGAAAGAAACTTAATTCTTGCTGTTTCATTAACACTAGTTGGAATTGGTGTTGTTGCATTTGGTATTGGTGCATATATTCTTAGAAAGAATAAAATTAGAAGATTATTGAAATAGATTTCAAATATATTGTCATGATTTGGCAATATATTTTTTTAATTATTGTTTGTTAGAGAATGAATATAAAATTATTAAGTCTCAATTTTCCAACAAGTGAGTTCATAAAAGAAAAAAATATTTGGTTGATAAAACATTTATATTCTAAAAAATTTTAGATTGATATTTTGTTTTTTTTATCAAGTGTAGTATAGATATTTAAAAAAATGTAAGAATTTTTTAATAATTTATTTGTAGTTTACATAGAAAATATTAAGAAAAATTCAATATAATAAAAGTATAGACAATTTACTTATTTGTATGATAATTTTTCCGATAGTTTATGGAGGAATTTAGAGAATGACAAAAATAAGTAAAAAGGATTTAATTAATAATATCAAAGCTCTTAAAAATATTGAAATCAAAAAGATTGAAAATTGTAATAGAGATTTTGCTTTTGAAGTTTATGGTGACATAAATGATTCTAAAGGAGAGGGTATGACTTTAGCAAAATTAACTGGAATTGTAGAAAAACTTAGTCTTGTTGTTGAAAACATCTCTGTAAAGGTTGATGGTTTAATCACTAAGGTTGATCATTTATCTAATACAGTTGATACTTTATCTAATACAGTTCTGAATTTATCTAATAGGGTTGATGCTCTAACAGATAGAGTAGATAACCTGACTGATAGAGTGGACAACTTAACACAAAGAGTAGATGATTTGACTTATAGAGTGGATAACCTAACACAAAGAGTGGATGATTTGACAGACAGAGTTGACACTTTATATGATAGAGTTGATAACTTATATGAAACTGTAGAAGAAGGGTTTAAAAGTGTAAATAGTAGACTTGATAAAGTTGAAGCAGATGTTAGTAGAATCATGCAATGTCCAACTATTCAAAGAGAAATAAAAAATTAATTTTTTAAGAGTGATTTAGATCACTCTTTTTTACTCAAATAAATTATTATTGAATTTGTTTGGTTTATATGTAATAAACGATTTATTTTTTGATTATATATTTATTATTTACATTATTAGATTGTGTACTAGTTTAAAATAACTCATCAATTAACTTTTTTGTTTTTAAAAAATATTTTTGAGCGTTTATAATCATAAAATCTTAATAGAATTTCAATTAGTCTATTTTCTATATAATTGCAAAGTTGATTTTGATTTTCATATTCTTTAAAATTTATTTTATATGATTTGGAGTTGTGAATAATGAACATAAAGAGCAAAATTAAATTACTAGTTGCTTCAACAGTAGGGTTAGCATCAGCATCACTACCTTTTATTTCTATAAATACAGTTGGTTCTAAATATTCAAGTGAAATTCAAAAATCTATAAACTATAATAACAATTCAATTAATAACCTTCAAACTACAAACGATGGTACTTTTGCTGTTGAAACAGGACTTGAAAATATATCAACTTCTGTTGGTCCAATAGTATTAAATAATGATAAAAAAACAGTTGAAAGCAGAGATTGATATGGGGCAATTAACTGAAGTGTGGATGTAAGTAAAATTGATCCAACTATGAATGCGACTGTATCTGATTGAGAATATTTACAAAAGGATGAAAATCTTTATTTAATAACATCAAATAGTTACCTTATTAAAATAAATGCTACAACTGGTGAAATTCTAGCTAAGGCTTCAAAAGATGAATCTGGAATATCTGCAAATTCAGATAAAATTGGTGGAATAGATTACAATGATACTTTGTATGTCTGAAGTTCAAAAACTGCTAATCCAACTATCACTATTGTAGATAGAAACACATTCAAAAAAACTGGTAGTCAAATAACTAATACCTCTTTTTCAAGTGAGAGATTAGTTAAAATTTTGCCAATTGAAGTTGGTTATAATCTTGCTGTAACAATTCCTCAAAATTCTAGTGATATGGTTAGTACTTTAACTTTTACGTTAGTTAATGATGAAATGAAAACTATTATAAATAATAATGGTCCTGGATCTCCTAGTAATTTAACTGATTTTGGTAAAACTGGAAAATTCATAATATCAAATCTAAATTTAAAATATCAATCAATCTTTATTGAATTTATAGATAGAACTCAAACACAATCTAAAATACTTTTTGTTGATAAAAAAGCATATGAAATAAAAACATATAAAAATGCAATCGAAAAATCAACAGTTAGTGAAATTACTCCGACAAGTAATGGTAATGGAAGTTTTATACCTGATAAGCAAATTAATTCTGCTTTCATTGATGCAAATGGATTAATTTACTTTAAAAGAAAGAATGAAACTTCAATTTGAAAGTTAACTACTTCAAATTCATTAGATAATTCATTTGGTTTGACAAATACATCAAATAAGGATTTAAATGCCATCACAAGTAAAGGTTCAAATGATCTAATGATTTTTGGTGTTCCAACAGAACAAGATAAGAAAAGAAATTCTGCAAACAATTTATTTTTAATTGACCCTAAAAGTAAGTTTGCTACTGGTTCTCAATCAAATGTTTTAAAAACAGAAAACTTTTATAGTTCACAAGTTGAACTTAAATATGTTGGGGCTCAATCAAAACTTCCTTCATTATATTCATTAAGAGATTTCCAACTATCTTCTTTTGCTGATATTATTAATATCAATAACAATGATGCTAAATTTGAAATTGATGACAGACAAGGAAAAATTAAATTAACTATAACTTCTTATCGTCAAGCATGATATTCACCATTATCTAGTGTTAAAACTAAAGTACAAGTTAGATATGAGAATACAGTTACTAAATTGGAAAATGCTGTAAATTGAGCAAGTGATTCTTTATTTAAAGCGCACTTTGGTATATATACTCCAAACCAAATAACTGAAGGTGCATTAGAAGCTCGTGGTTCTGATATTATAGTTTCAAGTAGTATTACAACAGCTAATGGGTATTCAAATATCCAAAGAAAATTTTTAATTACAAATATAAATAATTCAAAAGGCGAAATTAATTTACAAGGAACTTTCACATATACTGATAAATATAACACTACTATTGTTTACTCATTACCAGACAAGAAATATATGATTAAACTAGCATCAAGTTCTTCATATGAATTTAAAATGTATGGTCAATCAAAACCAAACAACACTAGTGGTGATGCACAACCAATTGATATTTCAAATATAGCAAATAACCAAAATTTAAATACATTAAAAAACTTTGTTCCTTCGCTTGTAACATCAGATCAAGAATTTTTAGCTAAAGCTTTTATTGAAACCCAAAATTCATATCCTATAGATAATGGAATCAGAAGTATTTATATATCTGAAAGAAATGATCAGGATGGTAGTTTAACTGTTAATGTTGATTACAATGGTTTAGCAAACAATATTCCAAGTAGTTTTAAACAAAAATATATTGGTTTTAAAACTGATACTCAAGCACGTGTAGATTTTACTGGTACTAAAACTTCATATGACAGTTTAGAAATAGAAGGAATAAAACAAGAATATGCTAATAATCATCAAGAGTTTTCTTTTATAGATATTAGTCAAAATGGATTATATCCAAACTATGCTAAAGAGATAGCAAATCCAAATGGTCAATTCTCAAATACATATTCTGTTGGTATTCAATCACTTGCAACTATGGGTTATACTCCAAAGGTTGAAATTACAACAGGTAATAGTGGAGTGGAATATGGTTATGTTGAAATATTATTAGATTATTCAGCTCCAACTGATGAGAATAGAAAGAAATTACCAAACTCTTTATTAAATAGTTTTGGTTTAAAAGAAGGAAAAATAAAAGCTGTTTATTTTGGGTTTTTACCAATTAAAGATTTATATTGAGTGACATTAAAAAGTTACAATTCTAAAGATGTTCAAAATATAGTTACTTCTTATAAAGTTGATGAAGTTGTTGATAACCAAGTGTTAATCAACTCTCTTGAACTAAATGGATATACAAGTAATGAGATTGTTATTAGAGATAAAACTTGGGATGGAGAAAAATTAAATTTCGTAATTTTTGCTCAATCACAAACTTATAACTCTGTTAATGGTCAATATCAATTTACAATTGACTGAGCACCACAGTTTGCAGCAATTAGAGAAAGAAACATAATTCTTGCAGCATCATTAACATTAGTTGGTATTGGTCTAGTTTCTTTTGGAATCGGTGCTTACATATTAAGAAAAAACAAAATGAGAAGAATGTTGAAATAACATTCTTTTTTGTTTGCTTATATTACATTTTTTAAAATTTTCAAGTTTGAAATTTGTTTTCATAATCTTTACAATTATTTATGAAGTATCTAAATGGAGTTTAGAATGAACATAAAAAATAAATTCAAATTATTTTTAACATCTTCTATTGGTGTTGTATCGATTGCTGCACCAGTTATTGCTGCAGGTTATAGCAATATAAATAAAAATATTTCATCTAAAAATGTTGATTATGATTTACAAAAAAGTGAATTAAAAGCTTCGCAAACAACTAATGATGGTACTTTTGCAAAAGATACTGGATTAGAAAATATTTCAACTTCTATTGGACCAATTGTTGTAAATAAAGATAATAAAACAGTTGAAAGTAGAGATTGATATGGATCTTTAAATTGAACATTAGATATTTCTACATTAGATACTACTTCAATTTCTATATCAAGTTGAGAATACTTACAAGAACAAGAATGATTATTCTTTATTACAAACAATAGTTATCTAGTTAAAGTTAATGCTTTGACTGGTGAAATTTTAGCAAGAGCTAGTCAAACAGAAAGTGGTATTAGTGCGAATTCAAATAGAATTGCTGGAATTGCTTTTAATGATACTTTATATGTTTGAAGTTCTTCAACAGCTAATCCGCAAATAACTCCTGTAGATAGAAACACTTTGAAAGCAAGTCGGAATAAGATTACTAGTACAAGTTTTGATAATGCAAAACTTTTAGATTTAATTCCTCTTGATGTTGGATACAATTTAGCAATTAGTACAGAAAATGGTAATACAGATTTAAATAATATTACTTCATTAAACTTTACTTTAGTTAATGATGAAGCGACTACTTTAATAAGACCTACAACAGCAAAGGTTGTAGAAAATAGACTTAATAACTTTGGACAGACAGGTAAATTCACTGTTACTGGTTTAACTGGAAAATATTCTTCTGTTTTTATTCAGACAATTAATAGAAAACAAACAAGCTCTAAAGTCTTATTTGTAGGTAAAAATGCTTATGAAATAAGACTAAATAAAAATAACTATAGTAAAACGACTGTTACTGATTTGTTTAATGGTAAGAGCAATAACGGATTCAACATGACTAACAATTTGAATTCAGCTTTCATTGATTCAAATGGTTTAATTTACTTCAAAAAAACTAATGAAAAATATGTTTGAACATTAAATACTCAAAATGCAATTGGCCAAGCGATAGATCTTTCTTTTGATACAAATAGTCAACTTAAGCAAATTGTTAATGGAACAAGTGGAACGATGAATAATGATGTAATGATTTATGGTGTTCCAACAGAAAAAAATCATGTTCAAAATTTGGCAAATGCTGTTTATATAGTAGATCCAAATTCTAAGTTTGCTACAGGGGCCAATAATAACATCCTTAAAACAAATAACTTTACATCAGACCAAGTGACTTTATCATTGGTTTCAACAACAAATAATAGAGTTCCTTCGCAATTTAGTATTAATGATTTTAAATTGTCAGATAATACTTTTGCATTAAAAAATGATGGAACAAATAAACCTAAGTTTGTTATTGATGACTTAACCGGAAAAATTGAACTTTCTGTTTTAGCTTTCAGACAAGCTTGATATTCTAACCTTTCTAGTGACACTACAAAAACAACAGTTAGATACACAAACACTGTTTCTAAAACTTCTGATGTTGTTAAGTTTGCTTCAAATCAAATTTTCCAAAGTCTTTTCCCTAAAAAAACAGCAAGCCAAATAAGTGAAGCTATGCTTGCTGAAAAAGGAGATAAGATTTTAGTATCTGGAACAATTGCTAATGGTGTTAATTACTCTAATGTCCAAAGAACTTTCTTAATATCAAATGTTAAAAATACAGAAGGTAAATTAGAAGTTCAAGCAACTTTTAGTTATACAGATAAATATAACACTACAATTCAATATGCATTAGCAGCCCATGAGTTTAGTGTTCAACCATCAACAAGTAGTGATTATAAATTTAAATTTTATGGACAAACAAGTGATAATCCATCAACAACTCAAGAGATAGATATTACACAAATAAAAGTTGCTAATCCAACATTAAAGAATTTAGGTAACTTCATTCCTTCTCTAGTTACAAGAAATGAAGATGTATTGGGTGAAGCTTTTATTGAAGTTCAAGATTCTTATCCTATTGCTAATGGGATCAGAACAATAACTATTGATAATGTTAACAATGAAGAAGGTTCTTTAGTTGTTAAAGTTCACTACAATGGTTTAGCTCCAACAACTAAAGCTGACTTTGAACAAAAATTTACAGGTTTTCAAACATCACAAAGTGCTGCTGTAAATTTTACTGGTAATTTAACTGCTTATGATGACCTGCCTTCTCAAGGAATTAAGAATGCTTATAGTGATAAACAAAAGGATATAAAATTCATTGATATAAGCCAACAAGGTTTATATCCTGGTTATAAAACAGAATTAGCTTCTGTTGATAAAGCTATAGCAAATACATATTCAACTGGTATTTCAAAACTTAGTACAATGGGTTATGATCCTAAGATTGAAGTTACATTAGGACCAAGTGGAGTAGAATTTGGTTATGTTGAAGTTACATTAGATTATGCAACTCCATCCCCTGATGGATCTAGAAAACCATTAAGTAAATCATTAAGAAATTTATTTGGTTTAAAAGAAGGTAAAACATCTGCTGTATTCTATGGTTTTTTACCAGTTAGTGAATTATATTCAGTTCAACTAAAAACTTATGGATCAAGAGGTGTTCAAAGTATTGTAACAAATTATAGGGTTGATGATGAGATTTATAATGGAATGTTAATTAACTCATTAGACCTTAAAGGTTATACAAGTGATGAAATTAATATTAGAGAAAAAAGATGAGATGGCGAAAAGCTTCACTTTATTGCATTTGCTCAATCTGAAACATATAAATCAGTTAATGGTGAATATCAATTTACAATTGACTGAGCGCCTCAATTTGCAGCAATTAGAGAAAGAAACATAATTCTTGCAGCATCATTAACATTTGTTGGTATTGGTGTAGTTTCTTTTGGAATTGGTGCTTATATATTAAGAAAAAACAAAATGAGAAGAATGTTGAAATAACATTCTTTTTTGTTTTTACACTCAAAACATTAATATCAATATTGTTATGTGTTTTGATATAATATTAATGCATTCAATAAAGATGCACTCTTTGCCGAGTTTAGGCTATTATCCATAAAGAGGAGAATTATACATGTCAAAATACGAAATAATGGTAGTAGTTGACGGAACTTTAAAAGAAAGTGAAGCAAAAAGTACTATCAGTGAACTAAAAAATTTATTGAAAAAAACTGATAAGTTAAGTGTGACTGAATTAGGTCTTAAAGACTTATCTTATCCTATTAACAAAAAAAACAAAGCATTTTATTATGTTATTAATTTCGAAACTAGTGACGCTCCAATCATAGCGGAATTTAGAAGAGTTACTTTATTAACTAAAAATGTTTTAAGACATTTAATTATTAATGTAGAAAAAGACTATAGTTATAAAGCAACAGTTAACCCTAAAAAGGTTGCTAAATCTAAATTTAGAGCAGAAAGATATAAAAGAATTAAAGAAGCTAATGCTCTAGAACAAGAGAAAGTTAAAAGAGAAAAAGACAACACACCAGTTAAATTAACTGATATTTAGTTTGGAGATTTATTATGAATAAAGTATTTTTAGCAGGACGTTTAGCAAGTGATCCACAACAGTTTGTAACTCAAAACGGGATTACACAATCAAGATTAAGCATCGCTTGTTCTGATAATTGAAATAAAAATGAAACATACTTTTTTCCGTGTGTTGCATGACAATCTACAGCAAATTATATAAACACTTACTTTAAAAAAGGTGATGCTGTTGTTTTAGATGGAAAGTTAATCAGAAGAAGCTACATTTCAAAAGAAGGAAAAACAACTTACATTATGGAAGTTGTTATTGAAACTATTAAACATTTTGGTGGTTCAAGAAAATCTGGAACTGATGTAAATAGTTCTCAAAACTACTCAAGTAAACAAAACTTCAACAGTACAAACGATTTTTCTCAAACATCAATGAGTGAAGAAGATATTGATGCAATATTAAGTAACTCTAATGGTGTTGAAGATGATGAATTTGATGTTTATGCTGTTGATAACAAATCAAATCAAGAAAGCAACTCAAATCAACAAGATGATGAATACATTAATCTAGATGATTTAGATTGAGTTAATGAACTTAAATAATATAGAAAGGCGTTATTAAACAATGGCAAAAGAAACAAAAACAACTGCTGCTAAAACAACTGCAAGTAAAACTACTACTGTAAAAAAAGCAGCTCCAGTTGATAAAGAAAAAAAAGCTAATGTAAAAGCAACAAAAACAACAAAAGAAACAAAAACAACTGCTGAAAACAAAACTCCTGTTGAATCTTCAAATTCTACATACAAACAAAAGTACAACAATTATGGTCAAGGTAGATTTGTAAAAAGAAAGAAATTTTGTAAATTATGTGCTAAAGGAATTTTCCACGTTGACTATAAAGATGTAGAGTTAATTTCTAAATACTTAACTCATAATTTAAAAATTGCTCCTAGAAAACAAACTGGTGCTTGTGCTATGCACCAAAGAAGAGTGGCTAATGCAATTAAAAGAGCAAGAATTGTTGCATTAATCCCTTACATTAAAGACTAGTTTTAAAATCTAGAAACTAAAATGTTTCTAGTTTTTTATTGTTATAATATTTAGTATCATAGTTTTATAACTACCTCATTTATATTTTGTTTATTTTTATTGAAAGGAATATTGTTATGGATAATAAAGAAAAAGTTATCACAGGTTTAGATAATTCAGTTATTGAAATTGAAAGAATTGTTTTATCTCATGCAATGCGTCCTAGAGGGGATGATGTTGATGAAATATTTTTACAACTTCAAGCTGATGACTTTAGCGACTTTAGAAATAGAACTATTTTTGTAGTTATTAATTCACTTAGAGTTGATGGTAAAAATACTGACTTTTTAAGTGTATTGACTTATTTTGAAACTAATCCTGAAATTCAATTTAATAATTTTAAACAATATGTAACTGATGTATATGCTCTACATTCATACCAAACAAACATGTTGCAATTTATTGAGATCATTAAAAATAACTCAATAGAAAGTAAGATTAAAGAGTTTGGACAATTATTATCTACTACTAAGTTAGATGTTATTTCTTCAAAGGAAAAGCTTTGAAGTCTTGAAAGAGATTTTTTAAACATCACAAGCAATAAAAAAAGCAAAGAAATTTCTGTATTAAAAAGCGTTTTAAAAGAATACCAAGAAAAACTTAATGAACTAAGAAACTTTAAACAAGAGTTAACTGGAACTTCTTCAGGCTTTCCTACAATTGACAGATTCACTAATGGTTTTCAAGGTGGAGATTTAATTATTCTTGCTGCAAGACCTGGTATTGGTAAGACAGCGCTTGCAATCAATTTCTTGGTTAATGCAGCTAAAAGATTAATTGAAGAACAAAAAGAATTAGAACAAAACCAAGAAGAAAAAGCTATTTTATCAGAAAAAAGAAAACCTGGTGTTTTAATGTTTTCAATGGAAATGTCTAGTACCCAAGTTTGTCAAAGAATCCTTTCTTCTTTATCTATGGTAAATGGTGGTAATTTTAAAACTGGTGGTTTTACAAATTATGAATGAGCAAGTGTATTAACATCAATTGATTTTGCAAATTCACTTCCAATTTACATAGATGATACTGGTGATTTATCCATCATGGACATTCAATCAAAAATAAAACAAATGTCTAATGATAAAGATATTAAACTTGTTGTTGTTGATTACTTGCAATTATTAAAAGGTGGTACAAAAAACAATCAACTAAATAGACAACAAGAAGTTACTTTAATTTCAAGATCACTTAAAAGCATTGCTAGACAATTCAACATTCCAATAATTGCGATTGCTCAACTTTCTCGTAAAATTGAAGAAAGAAGAGGAGATAAAAAACCAATGCTTTCAGACTTAAGAGAATCTGGTTCAATTGAACAAGATGCTGATTTAGTATGTTTTTTAAATTACATTGTTAGTGAAAATCCAGATAACAATAAAAACCAGATGAACCAACAATACAACAATAATGCAGTTCCAATATCAGATAATGTTTTGGTTGAGTTTATCGTTGCTAAAAATAGAAATGGTTCAACTGGATCTACAAACCTAATGTTTAAAAAAGACACTAGCTTATATTTGGATTTGCTTAGTGCTTTTAATCAAACAGATGAAGAGAATAAAAATAAAATGAATTAATATAAATAGTTATTATATTAATATAAAATATTATTAGTAGTTTTTAAATAGGATTATTATGATTAATAAAAAATTATCTTTATTATTTGTATCTCCATTTTTCTTGGCAACTCCACTATTGCTTGCTTCTTGTGCAACAGTTAGTCAATACGGTGTTGCAGCATCAATTAGCTTTAAAACTACAAATGGTGCAGGAACTGGTGGTTCATCAAGTGGTTCTAAAGAAGGTGAGTTAATGAGTGGTACTGCTGATCCAGATTATGATACAGAGTTTTCAAAATACCATTTTGATTGAACTAACTCAAAATTATTTAAAGACAAAACAGAAGTTGGAAAAGATGAAAACAAAGAATTTGGTTTGTTGCTTTCAATGGGTATAATTCCTGAAATTTCTCTATTCAGCCATCTTGTAACAGGAAGTCATATTGGTTTTTCTTCTAGTGAAATGGACAATCCATTGTTTGGAGCATATGGATCAAATGGTAACACCCATCTTAAAGAATTTATGTTTGCTTCATCAAACACTTTAAACCAAGGTAGAAGTGGAGAAATAAGATTGAGTATATCTAACATTGATATCAAAGCTGATAAAAACTTCTTACCAAAATCTAATGATAAATTAAAAGTAACTGATGTTGTAGAAAAATCTGATTCGAGTAGCAATGGAAAAAAATATAAAGTAAGTAATGTTCAATTCCAAAATGAATCTAAATTAACTTTTAGCTTCACAATGAAATATTTTTATTCAGGTGACAGTAATCCATTTAAAACAGACGTAAAAAAAGAAACGGTTAATTCTTATATTGGTTCAAAAGGTCAATTGTGAAATGGAACAACTGCTACACAAGATTCATTCACTTTAAGTTCTAAACTGCAAGTAAACATTAATCCTATTTATTCTGTAAACTCTGATCATGAAATTGCTTATGACAAAGATAATGGTGTTACTAATGGTGGAACATCAGGAGCGACTTCTACTACAATGCCAAATAATGAAGTGATGTATTCTTCAATTAAAGATCATTTAACTCTTGTTGGGGCAAGTGTTCAATACACATACATGAATGGAACAAGTGGAAGCGGAATGGAAAATGATTTTGCTAAAGCACTAGAAGAATCTTTAAAATCTAAAGAAGAAGCAGCTAAATCATCTACTAAAGAAGAAAATAATGATGAACCAAAAGTTGAAAAAAGAAAAATGGATAATGGTAGCACATTAACTACATGATTAAATAAAGCTAATGAATTTAGTAAAGTTACAACTAACCAAGATATTGAAAACTACAGAAATACTTTATCAACAGGATTTAAAAATACTATTACATTAACTAATACAACTAGTGCTAGTTTATCTAAAAAATAAATATGAAAATAAATGTTAATACAACTTGAATTGAAGTTATTAACGCTGAATTAGAAAAAGATTATTTTAAGAAATTAATGCATTTCATAAATCTTGAATATGACTCTAATAAAGTCATATACCCCAAAAAGGATAAGATTTTTAGATGCTTTAATTTTTTTAATTACAGCGATTTATCTGTTGTCATATTGGGACAAGATCCATATTACTCAAAAGGTATGGCAGATGGTTTAGCTTTTAGTTGCAGTAATGGTCTTATACCAAAGTCATTACACAACATCTTTAATGAAATAAATAGAAGTTTAAATGTTAATAGAACAAATCCTAATTTAGAAGATATAGCAAAACAAAATGTCTTACTTTTAAATACATGTTTAACTGTAGAAGAAAATTTACCATTGAGTCATTCTAATATTGGATGAGAAGTATTTGTTGATAATGTGATAAAATTCATAGATAAAAAATGTAACAATGTTATTTTCCTACTTATGGGCAATAATGCTTTTAAGAAAGAAAAACTTATTACAAATAGATCACATATCATTTTTAAAACATCTCATCCTTCACCATTGAGTTTTAAAAAAGAGTTTAAAGATAAAGATAAAAAAGCTTTCTATTGTTCTAATGTATTTAAAGATATAAATGATACATTACTAACTTTAGGAAAGAATAAATTAAATTGATAAGATTTATTTTGTTATATTAAAATTAATAACAATTAAGAGGAATAAAAGTACGTTATGGGAACAAACAGCAACATATCTTCAGTCCAAATAGTTTTAATTGTACTTGCTTTTTTTGTGGCTTTAATTGTTGTTGCCACTATTAAAAAAGTCTTTTATAAATTGAGATACAAAAAGAGATATTATATTTTCCCGCGTCCAAGTATTAATGGGATTGCATACATTGCAATGGTTGTTTCTTTATCTGTTGCTGTTCTTTTGCTTTTAACTGTAATTACTGCTAATGCTTTTGCAGTATTATTTAGAGCATTCCCTGGTACTAGAATTACCATTGAGGGTATCCTCATTAAAATTGGTGGTTTATTATTTGGACCATTCACTGGTATATTTATTGGTTTGTTAACAGATATTTTATCTGTGGTTATGACAGCTGGGATATTCCATTATGGGTACTTTATCTCAGCAATGGCTTATGGTTTATTAAGTGGGTTAATTAAAACTATTGTTACTTATTCATCTAATAACAAGTTTAAGTTTTCAATTTACTCGACTATATTTTTGCTTGTAATTTTGGTTTTGTCTTTCTTATACTTTTATAGCATTTCATATGATCACCCAATCAAGTTAAACTTCTTTATAGATTTACCTGAAATTACTTTTACAATCATAATTTCAATATTTATTTCATTCTTTAGTTTAACTATTGGTATTATTTGACTTTTCTATTTTATTTCTTGAAGAAGACAAATGTTACAAAAAAAATTAAACCCTATAACTTTTGGGCAAGAAAATAATGTTAATAAAATTGAATACACAAAAAGCGGTAAAAGAAAAAGACCAAAAACCGATAAGTTCTTAACATTTTGTCCAGCAATTATTTGTGTAATAGCAAATGAAACTATAATTAATACAATAATGATGCCTTATTTTGATGCTGACTTAAGTACACTAATGTTTGAAGATTGATTTGCAATTAGAATTTTATTATTCATTCCAATGGTAATCTTTAATATGGTATTTATTTATCCTGTATATAGCATTGTTGCGCCATTAATTAAATATAATTATCGGGATGATTTTATTGATAGAACGCCAAGCAATTTAGAAATTAAAAAAACTGGAGTTATTAATGAAAAAAATAGATAAAGAAATTATGGAAGAAATTTCAAGTAAACTGATGATTGATCTAACAGATAGTGAAATCCAAATTATTATGGATGAAGTAAGTAAATCAATTTCAGATTTAGAAACTGTTAAATCAATGAAGTTAGATGGTGTTGAACCAACTAATTTTGTTAACATCCAAGTTAATAATGACTTTAGAGAAGATGTTGTAGTTGAATTTGAAAACAAAGAGAAACTTTTAAAATGTGCAAAAGAAATAGAAAAAGGTTTAGTAAAAGTTTAATATGTCTAAAATTTTAGATTTTATTACCAAAAGTAAAAATGATAAAAATTTTGCACAAGCATATTTAAAAGAAACTTATTCAAAATTAGAAAAACAAAAAAACAATAATGCTTATATAACTTTGGTTAAAGATTATAAGTATGTTATTGACAACTCTAAAAGTCTGATCAATAAAATCCCATATGCTATTAAAGATAACATTAATGCTTTAGATACTATTACAACAGGCGGGTCATTATTTTTTAAAAACTATAATAGTCCTTATAGTGCTACAGTTATTAATAACTTAAATAAAGCCGGTGCTATTCCTGTTGCAAAAGCTAATCTTGATGAATTTGGATTAGGTGGTACTGGTACTTTTTCAAGTTATGGACATGTATATAATCCAGTTGATAAAAATAGAATAACATCTGGGTCAAGTTCTGGTAGTGCTGTACTAGTAGCAAATGATAGTGTTATATTTGCTCTTGGTACAGATACTGGTGACTCTATTAGAAAACCGGCAAGTTATAATGGGATAATTGGATATAAACCAACTTATGGTTTGGTTTCAAGATATGGTGTTTTTCCCTATGCTCCAAGTTTTGATCATGTTGGTGTTCTAACTAAATCTGTAACTGATGCTGCTATAGTAAGTGATGTGATGATAAGTTATGATGATAAGGATTTTACAAGTCAAAATATTAAACCGTTAGAACTTTATAAAAACATTGATTGTTTTAAACCATCATCAAAAATCGCTGTGTTTAAAAATGTTATTGAATATATGCAACCACAAGAAAAACAATTATTTTTAAGCACAATTAAAGAAAAATTTAATAACCTAAAAATAGATTTAATTGATTATCCTATAGAACTAATTAGACTAATTCCTTCTGTTTATAAAATAGTAAGTTATTCTGAAGCTGTTAGTTGTTACCAAAATATTACAGGTATAGTTTTTGGTGAAAAAGATAGTGGAAATGGTTTTGATGAAAAGATTATTAAAACTAGATCTAAAAACTTTGGTAAAGAATTAAAGAGAAGATTTGTAATTGGAAGCTTTTGCACTTTAGAAGAAAATTATGAGGATATATTTTTAAAAGCTAAAAAAATAAGAACATTAATCATTAAAGCAACTGAAGATATATTTAAAAAGTATGATTTTATCTTAATGCCTGGAAGTTCATCAATTGCACCATTAATTGAAGATTTAAAATCTAAAAAATATCAAGATACAGAAGTTGATGACTATCTACAAATTGCAAACTTTGGTGGTTATCCATCAATAACTGTTCCAATGGGAGAAATAGATAAAAATCCTATTGGAATAAACATTATGGGAAAAATAAATGAAGATGCTAAAGTTTTATCTTTTGCAAAATATATTAACAACAAATTAAATGGAGGAGATTAGTATATGAAGCATAATTTTACTCCAGTAATTGGAATTGAAGTTCACGTAGTTTTGAATTCAAAAACTAAAATGTTTTCAAGCTCTAAAAACTCTCATAACGATTTACCAAACACTAATATTTCTCCAATAGATTTAGGTCACCCTGGAATAATGCCCCAACCAAATAAAGAGTGTATTAAAAAAGGAATAATATTAGCTCATGCTTTAAATATGGAGATATCTCAAGACATAATCTTTGATAGAAAAAACTATTTCTATCAAGATTTACCAAAAGGTTTTCAAATAACTCAACAATTTTTTCCTATTGGTAAAAATGGAAAACTTGATATTGGTAATAATGAATTTATAGATATAGAAAGAATCCATTTAGAAGAAGATACTGCAAAACAAACTATTGAAGATGGAAAAATTTTATTAGATTATAATCGTGCAGGATTACCATTAATAGAAATTGTTACAAAACCATGTATTAAAAATTCTAAACAAGCAGCAGCTTTTTTAAAAGCTTTAAGAAGAATATTAGTATTCAACAATATTTCTGATGCCAAATTAGAAGAAGGATCAATGCGTGCTGATATTAATATATCTGTAATGCCAATTGGTTCTAAACAATTTGGTACAAGAGTTGAAATAAAAAATATCAATTCAATTTCTAATGTTGAAAAAGCAATTGAATTTGAGATTAATAGACAAATTAATACAACATTATCAATGCATGAATCTGTCCAACAGGAAACTAGAAGATTTGATGATAAAACATTTTCAACTGTATTTATGAGATTAAAAACAAATGCAGTAGATTACCACTACATGTGTGAACCAAACATTCATGTTAGAAGAGTTGATGATAAATTTATAAAAGAAACTATTAAAGATAATTATGTGAACATTCATGACATAATTTCTAATTTAGAAAAGGAAAATGTTAGTAATGAGTTCATTAATCTTTTGATGGATGACTATGATTTATTTAAAGTGTTTAATCAAATGAACAAAGTTGTTAATAATGCAAATGAAGTTGTTAAATGGTTATGTGTTGAATTAGTAGGCCTGATTTCAAAAGATAATAAATCAATCAACAATATTGAAACAGAAAAAATTAATAATATCTCTAATATGATTAAAATGTTATTAGATAAAAAAATAAATGGTAAGCAAGCAAAAGAAATCTTGAAGTTTATTTATGAAACAAATGATAGCTTAGAAGATATTATTGAAAAAAATAACTTCAAACAAATTACTGACGAAAAAGTAATTGCTAATGTTTTAGTAAATCACTTAAATCAAAATAAGAAAATGCTAGATCAGTATAATGATAGACCAGAACGTGTTGAAAAGTTTTTTATAGGTATGGTTATGAAAGATACTAATGGGCAAGCAAACCCTGAAGTTACAACAACTGTTTTCAATAAGTTCTTAAAGATTTATCAAGATAGTAAAGATAAAGAAAATTTAGTTTTTGAATGTAACTAATTTGTAAAATCATTATTCACAAATGAGCTACAGCTCATTTTTTAATTCAATCAAGTAAAATAATTTTGGTCTTGAATTAACTTTTTTATAAAATAAATATGTGTTTCGTTTTTGTTTTATGATTTTATGTAATTGATATAGGAGTTTATATTATGCAACCATTTGTTAAATGAGTAGGGGGAAAAAGGGAAGTTATTAAAAAATATTTATGCAACCATATTCCAAAGAAATTTAATAAATATTATGAACCATTTGTTGGAGGCGGTTCAATGTTATTTTTTTTGAAGCCAGCTTCTGCTGTGATCAATGATATAAACAAAGAATTAATAACTTGTTACAATGTAATAAAAAAATACCCAAAACAATTTATAAAAAATATGGAAATTTTTAAAAGTAAAAATAATGAAACAGACTACTATATCATTAGAGATACAGAATATGATAACGAAATAGATATTGCTTCTAGGTTTTTGTATCTAAATAAAACTTGTTTTAATGGTATTTATAGAGTAAATTCTAAAGGTAAATTCAACGTTCCATATAACGGTGGAAATTCTACTTCTTTCTTAGACCCTGAAAACATAATAAATATCTCCAATTATTTTAATGATAAAAAAATTGAAATTTTGAATATTGACTTTGAGAAAGTAATTCAGATGACAAAAAAAGATGATTTCTTATTTTGTGATCCACCGTATGATTATGAGATAGGTTCTAAAGGATTTGATAGTTATTCAAAAAATGGATTTGGAACAGAAGGTCAAATAAGGTTATCTAAATCTTTGAAAGAGGCAGATAATAGAGGGGTTAAATGAATGCTAACAAATCATGATACTAAATTAATAAGAGATTTATATAGCGATTTCAAAATAATAAATATTAAAACAAATAGATTCATAAACTCCAATGCTAACAAAAGAAAGAATACAGGCAATGAGGTTATTATAAAAAACTATGAGTAATAAAAGAAATTTAGATGAATTTTTTAGCACTTTAAAGATAACAAACAAAGAACTTGGTGACTATGTAGACTTTAAGAAAGTTGAGAATCTAGTTTTGGAAAACGAACTTAAGTTAAATATTTTGAATACTCTAATATGTAATAATGAGGAAGAATTTAAAAAACGACTCAAAATTATTTATAATAACTCTCCTGATGCTTTTTCTATAATAAATTTGTTAATAGCAGAAAGGGATAATCTTGATTATTTTATATACGATGGAAATAATTTTCAACTTTCAGAGATTACTTCTGATATAAATATGCTATTTGTATTTTTTAAAGAAACAAACCTTTTAAACATGATTATTAATGGAAGGATAAAAAATTTTATAGACTATGTTTTTGGTGTTGAAGTTGGAATGGACACAAATTCAAGAAAAAACAGATATGGGCAAAAATCTGAAAAAATACTATCAAAAATGATTGATGATGCTTTTAAAAATTCAAGTCATATAAAAATTTGTTATCAGTACCAAATTAAAGATAAAAAATTCGATGTTGTTTTAGAGAATCTAAAAAATTATAAACGAGTTTTTTTGGAAAATTCTTTTTATAATAATGGAGGTTCTAAGATATCTGAAACATATAGATCTTTCTCAAAAGTGAATAAAGAGGTTTCAAATGACAATAATAAATTCTTTTGGGTATTAGACGGAAAAGGTGCAAAAACTATAAAAAAATTATTATCCAATTCAAATGATAATGACTTTATTGTTAATACGTCTGAAATCATAAGCAAAATAAAAGAAGTAATAGAATAGTCGAAAAAATATACATTTTTATTATTGATTATTAATTTTAGTGTTACGCCTATAACAAGCGGTTACTTTATTTACACATAACTTTTTACATTATTTTAAACACAAGTGATTTTCTATCAAAAGAGTTTTTAAAAAGAAACTCATATTTTTTGTTTATTATTAAGAACACCATTGTGAATTTGAGGAAATTTACAAAAAATTTATTCTAAAAAATATCTTCAATATTAATGACTCTATAAAAAATACTTTATAACTAACGCTATTATTTCATTTCTTTTATTGGCTCATTGTTCGTTATTTTCAAATGCATATTTTAGTGCACCAAAAATATAGTTCACTGAAGGATTAGAATAAGATTTAGTTCCTTCTTTATTTTTAAACCCATTAACAATTTTTGAATAATACTTATCATTTGCTCATCCCAAATCATAAACGAATTCATCAATGGTTTTATTCATCATGTTTCTTAGATCCAATAAAAAATTTGATACATCAATATCAATTTTTTTAGCCCCATTTTCAAAGATCGAAGGGGGGGGGGTTAAATTTCCCCATATTTTTATTCTTTTTCATTTTTGTATTTTTCTTTCAACTTTTTTTCTTTTATTCTGATTTCATCTATTTCTTTTTTATTTGTTTTATGTCCTGTTTTAAAGAATTCCTGAGCTTTATTAAATTCTTTTACATCATATTTTCAGTTAGTTGAATTATTATCACTTAATTCTATTTGTACCATCACTCTAATTAAGTTAATACCTAAATTTTGGTATCATTCATCAATTTTTTTTCTTCTTTTATAATAGAACTTCATGTATTTTTCATCATTTCTAATCTTTATGTTCATATCTGCTATGATGTTGTACATTCCTGTTCTTCATATTTGAGATTCGTATAGATTTGGCATGTACTCATATAATTTTTCAAACCTATTTCTATACTTGTATTCATTACATAGTTTATCGTATTTAGAATATTTGTTTGCTATATATTCTTCTAATGAACTTCCAAGTGGACACGCTGTACAACCAAGCCTTGAAAATCTTAATTCGTTAATATTATGTTTACTTGGTTGATATCCATATGCATCATTAATATTTAATTTATTTTCTTTAATATATGTTCATATATCATTTGTATTTCAGATAGAAAGTGGTCTACTCATTGGGTGGTTTTGGTTGTATATGTTACAACCATTTTTTATTCATGATTGTTTTCTAAGCTCTGATTCGTTTGCCATAGTTCCAATAAAACTTGGTCTTTTATCGTGTTTTAATCCACCTTTAACGTAATCACAACATTTTTCGCTAAAGAAGTAATTTATTCTATTTCCTTGTTCATCAATGAAATAAGTCATTTCAGAATCTAATAAAAATAGTCTTTGCTTTGATATTTTATATTTTGCACTTGGTTCTATCCCAAATGCTATTCTTGATAGTAAAGTTTTAGTTTTGCTTCTTTTAAGTCTATTAAGCATTGTTGATATCTTTTTTGAATAGATTGGATAACCTTTTGACTTTAGGATATCAATTCATGGTTTAATTGGTTTAACAAATAAAGGGTTTTTAATGTATGGATATTGATCTTGATATTGTTCTATAGTTGATTTAATAAATTGGACTGTAGAAGGAAAAGTTATTTCTATAGCATAGGCTGGCACCAAATAAACTTCTGAATTTATTTCTTTGTGTACTTTTGCTACTAAATCTAACAATACTGTAGAATCTTTACCACCGCTAAAGGAAACAAGAACTTCCTTTTTATTTTCTTTTTGACATCAGTTTAAAAAATCAATTATCTTTTCTTTTGCTCAAATTAATTTATCATTATATGGCATGTGATTACACAATTCCTCATAATGATCTTTTCTAGTTTGTTGTAAAGAATGTTTTTCATTACTTTGTTTTAAATTGATTAATACATTAACATTCTTTACTTCCATACAATTACCGCATAATTTATTAACAATATAGTAATTTTAAAAATTACGATTCCTCATTAAAACCATCTATAGTTGGTTTTAATGATTAAGTCTTTTTCGTATTATCATTTTTGATTTTTGTTAAATACATAAAAACTCAAAATGAGGGAAAAATGAACGAAATAAAAACTAAAACTTTAACGGCTACTTATCTATATATGAAGAATTTTTCAAATATACCATCAACTAATTGGCTTTCGATATCTGAATTTATTGATAATAGTATTTCTTCTTTTTTAGGAAAAAATACTGGTGGTAGTTTAGAGGGATTAATAATTAAAATCACTTATGATATAACTGATTCAAATAGTAAAAAGTTGATTATTGAAGATAATGCAAAAGGAATGGAACCAGAAGAACTTCTTGATGCGATGCAACCATATAGTCACCATAATGAAGGTAGATCAAAAGATTATAACCAATATGGGGTTGGTATGAAGTCTGGTTGTTTTTTTAATGGTGAAGATGCATATATTTATTCAAAAACTGAAGCAAATAAAGAATATATTGTTGAATTTAAAACATCAGATAAAGAAGGCGGAGAACCTATTGTACTTTCTGTTGTTGAATCGCTTGATAATAAAGTAAAAACAAATTCAGGAACTACTATAATTATTGATAAGCTTTATAATAAAAGATCAACAGTTTCAGATAAGGACCTTAATGAGTTACTTGAAGCTTTGTCATGAAGATATGGGAAATTAATAATTGATAGAGGCTTAGAAATTTATTTAAAAAAAGTAAATAATAACGATGAAAAATTCCAAAAATATGATAAAAAGGTTTCTGGTTTCAAACAATCATCTATTAGCCTTCAAAGTTTCATAGAAATTAATGGATTTAAAGATGAAGAAAAAGAAAGAGTTATTAAAAAATGTAAAGACTCCATAACTAAGGTTAAAAATGATAATATAGGTAACAAATTATTATCATTATTTTGTGATAAATACTTAAATAATGAAATCTTGGAAACGGAACTACTAATAAACGTTAATAATGACAGCAAACCAGATACAGAGTCAGAAGAAAGTAATGATAAAAAGCTATACTATATACCCAAAGATATAAATGATAGAGATGAAAAACTAAAAAGCAAAGAATACAATGTAGTACTAAAATTTGGTGTTTTAAAATGTAAAAAAGGAGAATTTAGTAAATATAATGGGGTAACTACTTATCATATTGATAGAGCAATAAATCATGGTCCAAATAATAGAAATACTGCAAAGGATTCTAGGAGTATCCCTTTTAGAGTCACCAATAATGGCTCTGGTGGAGACCCAACATGAAGACGTTTATGAGGTGAAATCAATCTAACCGGAATAGAAGTCCCAGATACAAATAAATCCCAATTCCAGTGATCTCAAAATGGAAAAAGTGACCTTCAAAATGTACTACACGATATACATAAAGATATGAAACCACTTTTATCAGCGATGCAAAGCTGTGAAGAAATAAATTCAAAAAACGATACAAGCAATAAAGATGAATTGAAAAAAGTTTCTGATTTTCAAAAACATGATAAGATTTTTGACGACAACATAATTGTTATCGATTTTAATAAAGATTTTTTAGGTTATCATATAAAAAATTCTAATCGTACTATAAAAATACAGGAAGCAAAACAAGGTCCAAAAAGTAATTTTTTGTATATTAATGAAAATGAAAAAGACTGCTCTACTGCAACAATTAATATAGATTCAGAGATATGAAAACCTTTTATTTATGATTCTGATGAAGATAGAAAAACAAAGTTTAGGGCTAAAATTGTTTATAAACTTGTTTTGGCTTTAGTGCTTGCAAATAATAGAGAACTACTAGAACATGTTATTGATTCTAATCAGTCCAATTTAACAAAAATATTATCATCTAGCAATTTAAAAAATAAGAATTATGAATTAATACATGTCATTGATGATGTATTAAAACTAATCGAACCAAAAGAAGAATAATATGGCAAAGTTCGTAAGTTATATTAAGTATAGTATTGAAGATTATAAGAAACAAGTTGTTGATAGTGATTTTATAAAAACAAATATTAGTAATATCTTTGCTAATGATAACATTGATAAAGAATCTATTTTATGTGTTGGAGAAGTGCAATCAGGAAAGACAAAAAATATAATTGAGTGTGTGAAGTATGCAATAGATAATTGTTATGACATAATAATAATCCTTGGTGGAGTCACAAACATTCTTCTAAACCAATCTAAAAAAAGATTGGTTGATGAATTACACACTCACAAAACTAAAGCGAAAATTATCGGAGTAGAAGATAATTTATTTTTTAACCTAGAATCATGTTTTATTAAGAATATCACATCAGTTATTTTAACCCTTAAGTCAAGTTATCAACTTGATGAACTTTTTAATTCAATTAACGACTGTAATATCGCAAATAAAAAAATACTTATAGTAGATGATGAATGTGACTTTGGTAGTATTAATGTTTCCAAAAACAAAGAAGATTCATCTGATATTTATAATAAAATTTCTAAATTATACTCAAGAATTTCATATGGTAAATTATTATCTTTTACAGCTACTCCTTTTTCAAATATATTATCTGATAAGTCACTAGAATTAAAACCAGATAGAGTTGTGGCTCTGATTTCATATAGCGATTATTGTGGTTGTGAATCATTCAATAATTCGAATTGCTATCTTTTAATTGAAAATGATAAGAGTGATTTTGATAGAAATGTTTTAAAAAAAACATTTATATATTGGTTGCTATGCACAAGTGTGATGTTGATAGACTTTGATAGGGGCATATATGATGGAAGCACCAAGTCACAGTTACTAATAAATGTTTGTTATGAAAATGATAAACAAAAAGAAATATTATATGAATTGCAAAATATCTTTGAAGAATTTATACATAACGATCTTTATAATATTAACTTTTGAGTTCACCCCTTTCTTTCTAAAATAAGTTTTGATACATCTCTTTATGAAAAAGACAAAATAGTTAGTAAAGTAAAAGATATTTATTCAAGTATTTTTAAAAACAAAAAAGAGAGTTTTGTTTTATTAAATAGACAAGGAAATGGGTCTGAAAAAAATTATAAAAATGAGCAAGACTTTACCATCATTGTCTCAGGTTTCATGGCATCAAGAGGAGTTACTTTTGAAAATTTAATATGTGAATTATTTTTAAATAACCCAGAAAACTGCGTGAAAATCGACACCTTGTTGCAGAAATGTAGATGGTTTGGAAATAGAAAGAAAACTATTAACTATATGAGAATAATACTAAACAAGGTGATCAAAGATTCTTTAATTCATGCACATAAATATATAAATCTTTTCAGGAAAGGAAATGTGTACACATTACATGAATTGAAAAATGCTTTAATAGACTTAGATCATGAAAGTAGAAAAAATAAATGAAAGGTTGAGTCAACAGAAAATGGAAAAAGAAAATAATAGAGTAATTTTGGTAAATGATGATGAAAGTGATAAAAAAGGTATTGGTATTATAACTAGTTCAACTAGAACAATTGAAAGTATTAAGAAAATAAAAAAGACTTATATTAAGTACGGAGGACGAGCTAGCATTATTGATGATTCTGGTAAAAATATAATTGTAGAGTTTATAGAATTTAACTCAATGCCAATAGATATTTTAAAATCAATTACAGAAGAAATTTCTGAAAAAATTAAAGATGAAAATATTAGCATTGAAGAAATGCTTGAATTTATTTTTGACTTATTTTCAACTCATAGGTTAGAAAGAGATTATGAAAAGAAATTGATTGGAGATTTGGGTGAAGCAATCTTTATGATTGAGGCTAAAAACAATGGAATAAATGCTGACCAAATGATTAGAAAAGAAGATAATTCGTTATATGATTTTGTTTTCGGAAAAACATATGTTGAAGTTAAAACATCATCCAAATATCAAAATGAAATAAAGATAACTGAGAGACAAATTTCTGAGTCAAATGATAGAGTTATAGTTGTTTCAAATTTTCAAAAGTTAGAAGATAAGTTAAATATTATTGATTTATACAAAATTCTTAATAGTAGTAACCCGCTAATTTTAGAAAAGAAAGCAGCTTATGAAAATGACTTTAATGACCAAGCATTTGCTGAGGTAATGAGAAATTTCACTGTTGATTTAGATAATACAGAAGTATTCATTTTAGAAGATAATGTGCTTCCAAAAATTGAGATAAAACATAGGGGAGGATTAAAAGAAATATCATATACAGTGGATATTACGAAAACTAATAGAACTAACATTAGTGATCTTAAAAAATATCTATAATTTTAACCTTGTATAGAATAGTCTTAACTAATTTAAAATAAATTATTTTTATATTCTTAATTTACAAAAACTTATTTGTTTGTATAATTTATTTGCTGGCACTCCTAGCTAAAGGGAGCCAAAAATACCGGGCAGCATGTGATATAAATGTTACAAATAAAATAATAGGGTATTATGTGAAAAAGTTACGGTTCTTTATTTAGCAAAAACCGTTCTTATAATAAAAAAACACCAAGTTAAACATGGACATGAAATTTGGAGAATAATTCAAATTTCATGTTTTTTGTTTATTGATATGTATAATTCTTTTGCAGAGGGATATAATAAAACATCAGGCAATAAATAAATATATGAAACTTGAATATATCTTTTGCAAGCAAAAAAGTAGGCACATGTTATTTTGATTTTAGAAAACACCATATTTTTTACTTGTATATATAAAAATAAAAAATACTATAAATTATAGTAATTTTCTTTAAAATACTATATAAAACGTGTATAATAATATAGGTCATAAGAGATTTTTAACTTCCTTTATTTTTTTTGATTTAATTCTTTTTGTTTTTTAATCATAATTTTCCCTTATGACTCATTTAATAGTAAAAAGGTTTACATGACCAGTCTCATTAGTATTTGCTAATGAGATTTTTTTTATTTTTATTTTCGAAAAATTTTAAAAAATCTTCGTAAAAAATCGATATTTTTTAACGCTAACATGTTTTACAAAAGCAGGATAAACTATAAGCACTTTTTTAAGGAGATTAATATGTTATGCGAATTTAAAAAATATTTAAGCAATGTTAAGTGTTATTCCAAAACAACAATAAAAACTTACATGAAGTACATTGATAAGCTAGAGGAAAATAATTACGACTATAAGGTAATGTTGAATCTACACAGGGATAATTCAAACAATACTAAAAGAGTAATGTTAAGTGCAATTAAAGCTTTTTACAAATTCACTAAAGATGACAGGTTTTATGAAATCGAACTACCAAAAAAAGAAAAGAAGGTTTTAGATTATTTATCTTATAAAGAATATCAATCAATTATTAAACACTTATATAGAAAACCTACAAAAAACTTTTCAAAAATAATAATTACAAAATTACTTTTTGAAACTGGCATTAGAAGTTCAGAGCTTTTGAACATAGAAATAAAAAATATAGATGAAAATAAAATCAAGATATTAGGAAAAAACAACAAGGAAAGAATTGTTTACATTTCTCATTCATTCAAAGAAATAATAAGTTCATATATAAAAACAAGAAAGGGACAAAAGTATTTATTTAATTTTTCATATAAATACTTACATAAAGTTATTGGTTCATTCCAAAAAGTAATTAATAAGAAATTAACCCCCCATATGTTCAGAAGAGGATTTGCAACCCACTGTATTGACAACAATATTGGGATATATGAATTATCGCTTATGATGGGTCATGATAACATTAATACTACAAGAACTTATCTAAGAAATGAACATAGAATAGAGTTAATGAAAAACATATTCAATTAAACAAACTAAATTTATAATATATATGCTATGAAAACTAATAATAAAATTTATGATTGTATTGTAATAGGAGCTGGTCATGCAGGATTAGAAGCTGCATTTATTTTAGCTAAGAAAAAATATAATGTGGCTTTATTTGCGCTTGATATTGAACTAGTTGGTAATATGCCTTGCAACCCTTCTGTTGGCGGACCAGCAAAAGGAATTGTGACAAGAGAAATTGATGCTCTTGGTGGTATCCAGGGAATAGCAAGCGATAAAACTCAATTACAAATGAAAATACTTAATAGCTCTAAAGGTGCTGGTACCTGAGCGCTTCGAGCTCAAATAGACAAAATAGAATATAAAAAGTATTTCCAAAATACAATCAATTCAAATAAATTTATTGATCTCATCTGCAAAGAAGTTATAGATTTAAAAGTTGAAGATAACAAAATAAAAGGTGTAATTGATAAAGATAATCAATTGTATAAATCAAACTATGTGATTATTACAAGTGGTACTTTTTTAGACTCAACTATTCATATTGGATCTGAACAAATTAAAAAAGGTCCAGACAATTTTGAAAACTCAATAAACTTATTAAACAATATAAAAAAACTTGGTTTTGAAACTATAAGACTAAAAACAGGTACTCCACCAAGAATATTAAGTGATTCTATTGATTATTCAAAACTAAGTATTGAACTTGGAACAAATAAAAAATTAAGCTTTGGTCATTTTAATCCAACATACTTAGATTTTGACAAGCAACTACCTTGTTACCTTGTGCACACTACAAAAACAACTCATGAAATTATTAACAATAATTTAAAAAGATCTGCAATGTACAGTGGTCATATTACAGGTACTGGTCCAAGATATTGTCCTTCAATAGAAGATAAGATTGTTAGATTTAATGATAAAGAAAGACACCAAATATTTGTTGAACCAGAATCTATACATTTAGACACAATGTATTTATCTGGGTTTTCGACATCAATGCCTAAAGATGTTCAAGAACAATTAATTAAATCATTACCAGGATTTGAAAATGCAGTTATAAAAAAATATGCATACGCAATTGAATATGATGCAATAAACCCTATGCAGCTATATCCAACTTTAGAAACTAAAAAAATTAGTGGACTTTTTTTTGCTGGGCAAGTTAATGGTACAAGCGGATATGAAGAAGCTGCATGCCAGGGGTTAATTGCAGGTATTAATGTTATTTGTAAAATTGAAAACAAACCAAAATTTATTTTAAAAAGAAGTGAAGCATATATTGGTGTACTAATTGATGATCTTGTTACAAAAGAGATAACTGAACCTTATCGTTTACTTACAAGTAGAGCAGAATATAGATTAGAACTAAGAAACGATAATGCAGATGAAAGACTTTTAAAATATGGTTATGAGCTTGGGACTATTGATAAAAATCAATATGACGAATTTTTATATAACATGAATGTTTTAAACAAAACGTTAGAAGAATTAAAAGGCAAAACTTTATCAAGTTGCAAAGGAATGAAAATAAATTTTAAAAAGACTAATGTAACATTGTATGAACTATTAAAAAGACAAGATTATTCATTTAATGATATTGAACAATATCTTGACAATAAAAATTTATTAAATGATATATGAAAAGAAAAAATTGATATCAAAATAAAATATGAGGGATATATAGTTTCTCAACAAAAGTTAATTGAAGAATCTAACAATATGGCAAATATTTTGTTAGCACCAATTAAAGATTATAAAGATGTTCCAAATATATCACTAGAAGCAATCGATAAACTAAATAAAATTAAACCTCATTCTTTAGATCAAGCATCAAGAATTAGCGGTATAAATCTTGTTGATCTTTTAAATATAAAACTTTATTTAAACAACCAGAAAAAGGATAAAAGTAATGACTAAAGAACTTTTTTTAGAGAAACTAAAAAATGATTTTAAAAACATTGATATTGAATATGTTTCTTCAAAGATTGATATCTATGAAAATTTATTATCAGAATATAATGATAAGTTTAATTTAACAAGACTTAATAAAAAAGATATTATTTATGATCAATACTTTTACCAATCTATTTTTGTTTATAAAGATATTGATTTTGAAGATGATATTAAGGTTTTAGATATAGGTTCTGGTTCTGGAATTCCTGGTGTTGTTTTAAAAATACTTTTTCCAAATATTAAGTTGACTATTATTGAACCAATTAAAAAGAAGTGTTTATTTTTAGAACAGTTAACAAAAGCTCTTGGTTATAATGATGTGGTTATTATTAACGATAGAGCTGAAGTATTTGGAATAAATAATAAAGAGATTTTTGACATAGTAACTTGTAGAGCTGTTGCTGAACTTAAAATCATTTTAGAATTAAGTTTTCCATTAACCAAAGTTAATGGTTTAATGATTTTTCCAAAGTCATTAAATTACTTAGTGGAACTTGAAAGCTCACAAGACTTTTTATCAAAAGTTGGAAAGTTTCAAATGAAAGTCAATAATGAAGTTTATCAAGGTAAACAATTCAATACTTTATTTTTTTATAAGCTAGAAAAAACAAGTAAAATTTTTCCAAGACCATGAAAGGATATTATTAAATAATGAAAATAATTTTCTTCTTTAATAAAAGCATTTCTTTCAAAACAATAAGTCTTTATATGTTCGCCAAAATTATTAATGATAATAATAAAAAAGTTTTGGTAGTTAATTTTGATATAAAAAAAAACTCATATTTAAACAGCATTGGAGTAGATTACATTAATTTTGACAATTCATTAACTAATAGTTATCAAGAGTTTTTAAAGACAGTTGAAGAGAGAAAAGATGTGTATGATTTTATATTGGTTGACAGCTCTTCAAGCTTAAGTGAAATTAACTTAAATATTTTAAAGATGTCAAACAATGTAATTATTCCAATTGATGTATCAAATGATAATTCAAAAGAGATATTGGAAATTTTATTAAGTTTGAAAACAAAAGAAAAATTTGATACTAAATTTAATTTCTTTGCTTGTGGTTTTAATAAGAATGATATTATCTCTGTTAACTCGCTTTTAAAAATTAAAAAAAATTTAAATAGCTTGCTATCAAATGTTGTGATTAATAAATATGAATTCAGTAATATAGAAGATTTATATAACAATAAAATTCTTATGGAAGAATATAAAAATTTAATTACTAGTTTAAAGATTATATAATTTAATATTGATTAAGGAGATAACATGAATTTTTTAGATGAGCTAAAATCTAGAGGAATTATAAATAACATTACCAACGAAGAAAAAGTAAAGGAGTTTTTCCAAAAAAAAGATAAAGCTCTTTATATAGGTTTTGATCCTACAGCAATTTCTTTACAAATGGGTAATTATGCAATGATCTGTTTATTAAAACGTTTTAAACAAAATGGTTTTAAAACATATGCAGTCTTAGGTGGAGCTACTGGAATGATTGGTGATCCATCTGGTAAAACAAGCGAGAGAAATTTATTAGACAAGAAAACTCTTGAACGAAATTGTGACAACATAAAAAAACAATTAGAAAAATATTCTGGTGCTGAGATATTTAATAACTATGATATTTATAAGGATATGAATGTTTTAGACTTTTTAAGAGACATAGGTAAATCTATAAATGTTAATCATATTCTTGAAAAAGAGATTGTTAAAAAACGTCTAGAATATGGATTGTCTTTCACAGAATTTTCTTATTCAATAATCCAGGGTTATGACTTTTATTACTTATATAAAAATAAAAATGTTAGTTTACAACTTGGTGGCTCAGATCAATGAGCTAATATAACTGCAGGTACTGATTTTATAAGAAAACAAGTTGGCGATAAAAACACGGCTTGTGGGATGACAATTAATTTATTAGTAAAAGCTGATGGAACAAAATTTGGTAAATCCGAAAAGGGTGCTATATATCTTGATAAAAGATTAACTTCCCCTTATGCAATGTACCAAATGTTAATCAATAGTGCTGATGCTGATTTAAAAAATCTATATAACTATTTTTCATTCAAAACACTTGATGAAATAGATAAAATTTTAGATAACCACCAAAAAGAGCCTTTCAAAAAAATGGGGCAAAAGATTTTAGCTGAAGAAATAATCACAACAATTCATGGTAAAGAAGAGTATCTTAATGCATTGAAGATATCTGAATGTATTTTTAAAAATGAAATTGAAAAACTAACTGTTGAAGAATTACAACAAGCATTTATTTCTGTTCCAAGTTATGAGTGTGATAAAAAAGAAACTAATATAGTTGATTTATTAGTTGAATCTAAAATTGTTGAGTCAAAAAGAATTGCAAGAGAGCTAATAGATGGAAAATCGATTTATGTAAATAATAAATTAATTGATAACAAAGAAGAGATTATAAAAAAAGCTGATGGTTATAATAAATCATTCTCTTTAATTAGAAAAGGTAAGAAGAATTATTTTTTAATAAATTGAAAATAATTATTTAGGAGTTTATATGTTTAAATCAATGATTGCTTCAATTGTTTCTAAAAACATGAAAAAGAAGCTTGAGAATTCAACAATTAAAGAAGAAGATCTAACAGATGTCTTAAAACAAATTAGAATTGCTTTACTTGATGCTGACGTTAATTTGATGGTTACTAAAAGCTTATTAAAAAATATAAAAGAAGCAGCTGTGGGAACAATGGTTGATCCAGGTAGAAAACCTGATGAAGTTTTATTATTAATCATTAAAGAAGAATTAGTTAAAATCCTTGGAAAGAAAACAAACCCAATTGATTATAAAAAGAAGCCTTTAAAGATTATGATGGTTGGTTTACAAGGTTCTGGTAAAACAACTTCTGCTGGTAAAATAGCTTATTATTTAAAAAATAAACAAGAGAAAAAACCTTTACTTGTAGCATGTGATATTTACAGACCTGCCGCTATTGATCAATTAAGAACTTTAGCTCAAGAAGTTGGTACAGATTTTTATGAAAAGAATCAACAAGATCCTATAAAAACTTCTAAAGAAGCAATTGCAATAGCTGAAAAAAACAAGAATGACGCAATCATTATTGATACAGCTGGTAGATTACAAACTAATGAAGAATTAATGACAGAACTTGTAAAAATAAAAAAAAGTGTGAACCCAGATGAAATTCTTTTAGTCGTGGATGCAATGGCTGGTCAAGATATTATTAATGTTGCACAAGAGTTCAATGATAGATTAAACCTAACAGGTATAGTGATTACAAAGCTTGATTCTGATGCAAGAGCTGGTGCTGCACTTTCTTTAACAAGTATTTTGGATGTGTCAGTTAAGTTAACTGGGGTTGGTGAGAAACTGGCTTCTTTAGATGTATTCCATCCTGATAGAATAGCAGATAAAATTCTAGGATTTGGAGATATGTTAACACTTGCTGAACAGGCAGCTGAAAATCTTGATGAACAGGTTGTTAAAAAATCATTTCAAAAAATGTTATCTGGAAAAATGGATCTAGAAGATCTTATGAACCAAATGGAACAAGTTACTAAAATGGGTTCAATTGGAAGCATTATGCAAATGCTTCCTGGTGCTCCTAAACTTGGTGATGAAAAACTATTTGAAATTGAAGAAAAAATTAAAATTTGAAGAGTCCTTTTATCTTCAATGACAGTCAAAGAAAGAAGAAACCCACAACTATTAAAAAAGAATGTTAATCGTAAAAACAGAATTATTAAAGGTTCTGGTAGAAAACCAGATGAATTAAATAAACTTCTTAGTGAGTGAGAAAAATCAAAAGAAAGAATGGAAGAAGTTGGAAAACAAATAAAAAAAGGACACAATCCATTCGCTGATTGAATGAAATAAAATGCCTTTATGGTATTTTATTTTTTATTTTATCTTTATATTTAATACCCCAATAATTGTAAATTTGAGTGGTATAATAATACTTGATATTTTTACAATGAGGTAAATCATGTTTAATAGAAAAAAGTCTAGTTCTACTTCTAAAAAAGAAGTTTCTGGAACGCTTAATAAAGATTTTATTAGTAGTGGTATCTTAGAAGGAAACATAAGAAAAATTGGTGAACCTAATAATGATTATGAAACTGCAAGAGAAAAGTTCATTAAAGAACAAGTTGCAAAAAAGAAAAGAAAGTCTAAACTAACAGCTGAAGAAATTCTTATTAACTTTGATAGATATGCTTTATCAAATGAAGAGTATAAAGTATTATTTCAAATGTTAAATGATAATGACATTCAAATTGATAAAAATCCTTTTAAAGATAACAATAAACAAGAAATTGACATTTTAAAAAACCAAGTTGCTGAAAAGATTGACTACATGGTAGGAGATTCAAATTCTTCTGGAACAACTAGAGATAAAGTTGATGATGGTATTAAATCATTCTTAAATGTTTTAGGTTCTTCTAAAATGCTAACTAGTGAAGAAGAACAAGAGATTGGAGCAATGCTTAAGAGTGATGATCCAACAATTAGAGATTATGCTATTAACCAATTGATGACTTCAAACTTAAGACTTGTTACATCAATTGCTAAAAAATATTTAAATAGAGGTCTTGATCTTGAGGACTTATTACAAGAAGGGTCATTAGGATTAATGAAAGCAATTACAAAGTTTGACTACACATTAGGTAATAAGTTCTCAACATATGCTACTTGATGAATTAGACAAGCAATTACAAGAGCGATTGCAGACCAAGCTAGAACTATTAGAATTCCAGTTCATATGGTTGAAACTATTAATAAACTTTCTAAAACAGAGCGTCAACTTATGCAAGAACTTGGAAGAGATCCAACACCGGATGAATTAAGTGAGGCTATGGGTGGACAAGCTGAAGGATTTAATGCAAAAAAAATTATTGCAATTAAAAAATTAAACATTGATCCAGTTTCACTTGATAAACCAGTTGGTAAAGATGAAGAATCAAAATTTGTTGACTTTGTTAAAGATAATGATGCATTAACACCAGAACAATTTACTGAAAAAGAATTAATGGGCGAACACATTGATGACATCTTAAAAAAATTCTTACAAGAAAAAGAAGAAATCATTATTAGAATGAGATATGGTCTACCTCCATATCAACATCCTATGACTCTTGAAGAGGTTGGTCAAAAATTTAAAATCACAAGAGAAAGAGTTAGACAAATTGAAGCTAAAGCTCTAAGAAAAATTAAACACCCTTCTAAATCTGGAGTTCTTAAAGGATTTACAGAATCTAATGAGAATTAATGAAATTGCTAATTTAATAAATGATGCGAATATTTGTGTTGATGTTGGAAGTGATCATGCGAATTTATCAATAATTTTGGCTACAGAAGAAAAAGCAAAAATTATTTACAATTTAGAAAAAAATGATGCACCGCTTCTAAATTCTATTAACAACACAAAGCAATACAGCAATATAAAAAATATTAAAAGTGATGGATTCAAAAATTTTGATTCATCACTTTTAATTGATTATTGTACTATTTCTGGAATGGGTGCTAATACAATTGTAGAAATTCTTAATGGATGCAAAAACAAAATAAGTAATATTATTGTTTGTCCAAACAATAATTATCATCTTATAAGAAAATGAGCAAAAAATAATAAGTGAAAAATAAAATTTGAAAAAACTATTTTAACAAACAAAATATATTATGAAATAATATGGTTAACAAAAACTGAGGGCAAAAAGGTTTTAACTCATAACCAATGTTTATTTGGGATTAGAAAAATAAAAAAGAATGATACTTTATATTTGCAAAAACTAAAACAAGAATTTGAATCTGAGAATTTGGATTTTTTTAAAGAAAAAAATCCAAAAAAATATAAATATTTAAAAATAGTTAAAAGGTATTTAAATAAGTATGACTGTTAATGATATATATACTTTATTAGATAAATGATATCCATTTGATCATCAAGATATATGAGATAAGTCTGGTTCATTTACATTCTTTAATGAAAAAGAAACAACAGGCATTATCATTGGTTTAGATGTAACAGAGAATTTAGTTTTACAAGCGATTGAAAAAAAATGTAATGTAATAATAACTCATCATCCAATATATATAGATGAAGACGATACTAAGAAAAAACATATTAAAAATATTATCAAAATACTAAATGATAATGAAATTTCTTTGTTTTCATTACATACCAATTTTGATAAAAACAAATATGGAATGAACTATAGTTTGTTAAAAAAACTAGGATTAAAAAATATAAAAAAATCACAAAAATCTGATTACTTATTCTTTGGTGAACTAAAAGATAAAATAGAAATAAATCAATTTTTATCAATATTAGACAAAAAAATGAATCCTGATTATGTTATTTTTGATAAAAACAATGATTATTTTAAAAATAATAAGAAGATAAAGAAAATAGGAATCGTTGGCGGAAGTGGCTCTAATGATTACGAAAAGATTCTAAAAAAAGATAAAATAGATCTTTTTGTTACTGGGGAAGTTAAATGACATGTATGAAATATTAGTTCTAAATCAATACCAATAATAGATATTGGCCATTCAGTTGAAAAAATTTTTACTGAAGTAATTTCATCTAAGCTTAAACAACTAAATATCAATATTTATTGTCATAAATTAGAAATAAAATTAACAGATAAGTAGCAAAAAAGTATTTTTTATTCCCAATTATCATAGTAATTATTGTTCAATAATAGTAAGTATTAAATTGTAGTAAGAAAGTTGCCCAAAAACTCTTATTGATGGGGAATTATGATTCATATGGATCTTTTATTTCATTTAAATTATATTAATACTACAATCTGAGGTGAGTTCTAATACAATATTAGGACTCATTTTTTATTCTATGTGGCATAAAAGTATTATAATCTTGATTAACTAGGAGTTAATATGAATCACAATTTTAAATGTATAACAGATTATGATCCAAAAATATTTACAGATGTTGAAATTGAAATAATAAACGATATTAACTTAAACGTTAATGAATTTATTGATGCAAAGAGCTTAGTTGATTTTTGCTATAAGAAAACATATAGTCCTCCCAGTATTGATAAGTTAGCAAAAAAACTTGGACACAAGACAGCTAAGGATTTAAAAAATTTTATAACAAAAACTTATTATGAAAAATGTAACATATCAAATAAGTTTAATTTTGATCATCAAAAGAGTGAGGGTATCTCAAATACGAGAATTAAATTCTTAAAAGAATATCTAAATAGATCGGCACTTTGTCTTTTTAATTTAAACTGAGTTCTAATTGAAAAGTTCAGAAATGAAATGATAAATAAAAAAACAATTTATGTTTTTCATTCAGATGATATATTTTCTTTAACTAATCTTGAGCTTATTTGTACTTTCTTTAAAAAGACTTTAATTGTTATAAAGAGTGAATATAGATTAGAATATATAAATAAGTTTTCTATAGATAAAGATTCTTTATTAATAATTTGTAAAATGTATAAACCGTTGAACTCTGTAGAAACAATGACTATTTCAATGTTTTTAAAACATAATATTCCTATATATCTTATTTCCTCAAGTGAAGAAATAACGAAACATGAAAAATTTAAAACAGAATCTATTAACAAGATAATTATTGGTAATTTTAGCAACTTTGATAATCATTTATATGATATAGCAAATTATAAAATGATGTATGACCAAATATTTAATATAGTTTGTTATGAAATATTTTTAGAGTTACTAAATAGGCAAGAATAACTATAGTTATATTTTAAACATAATACTACTATTTAATAATTTAAAGATCTTAGATGTTTAGACCATCTAAGTTTTTTTATTTAAAAAATAAAACCTACAATTAATTTAATTGTAGGTCAATAATAAATTAGATAATATTATTTATTATTACGTTTGTTGTATTTGTTTCTTTTTTTAGCAGCTGCTTTTTGTTTTTCTTTAAGTCTCAAACCTGGTCTTAAGTAGAACTCATGTCTTTTTCTACTTTTTTCAGTTTCAGAAGTAATTCTTTTAAAACTTTTTAAAGCTAACTCTAAATCGCCATTTTTTACTTCTACTTTTGGCACGTGTCATCACCCTTTTCTGCATCAATTAAATAAATTCTAACATAAATAGTACTAATTTAGAATTTTATAATTGTAATTTTGTTAACTAAATTCTTGAAGTTCACTTTCAATAAAATCCAGTAATTCTTTTGCTTCTTCAATTGTTTCTATTTTGCTTTCTATATAACGTCTATCATTAAATAAAAAATCTTCTCCGCATCTCCCGCATATTGTCTTTACCTTTAATTCTGACTGAATATTAGTATTACAACTTGGACAAGTGAATTTGAAATATTTCTTCAATGATTTTTTAGAGCTATCATTTTCTTTTTTGGTTTTGTGGAATGGTGTTTGAAAAGTAAAATTATTTTCTATCATAAAATCATCCACTAGTTTTTTAGTTTTATCATTTAACTTGCAGTATGAAAATCCATATTTTTTATCTGGAGTATCATCAAAGACCAAACCCCTTACTATTCCAACGTTCCTGAACATGACAGTATGGTAGTTTTTATTTTTTGTATCCTTTAAAGATTTAAGGTTACACTCAAAATGAACCATTTCGTGGATTAATGTAGCAACTAAATCATGATAACCTCTTCACTCGTTTAGTAATCACTCATTAGTAATCATTATTGATGGAATCATATTATTTTTAAAGTTTCATCCTTTTGGATCAAATCTTCCAAGAGTTATTGTGCTATCTTTTTTTGTTGCACCATAGTCAACAAAAGTTAGTGCAACTTTGCCAAGATAGTTTTCAAATATATTGTGGTTTATAAAATTGAATAATTTGCTAATGAAGTTATAAAAGTCATAAAAGACATTAATATTTTCTACATTGTTTTTATTAACTATAATTTTGCTTTTTATTTCTTCATCTAGATCACTATTTATATCATCTATATTGTTATCACTTTCTTCTTTCTTGTTTTCAATATCTGACATATTCACACCTCCATCGATAAAAAAATTTTGTAAGAATATTATTAATAATATTTCACTTAATATATTACAATATAAACAATAATACTTAACCCTACTAACAACTTTTATTAATTTTTTAAAGTTTTAAATGAACATGATTTTCATATTTCATATATTGGGGACATTTTAATATTTTATTTTTTATGGAGAAACTAAATATGAGCAAAATTAACTTTTTTTCTTTGGGTGGTTTAGATGAACAAGAAAAAGCTTGTTATGTTCTAGAAGTTAATGATAACTACTATATTTTTAATTTAGGGATTACAATTCCAGTTTACACAAAGTTAGGAATTAAAAAGATAATTCCTTATGTTGACTGAATTGAAAAAAACTCAAGATTAATTAAAGGTATTTTTATTGGTAATGCAAGCCATAGAAATATGGGTGCTATTCAATATGTTTATGACAAAATAAAAAACATTCCTATTTACACTTCAAAAATCGGTGAACTAATTATTAATTCATATTTAAACAAAAAGAGTATGCATAAATTTGCAAACTTTACAGATTTAAATATCAAAGTTTTAGATCCATTAAAAACTGTTGATATGGGTAATGTTAAAATTACTCCATTTAGAGTAGTAAGCTGTTTACCAGATACTTATGGGTTTATAATTGGAACCCCTGATGGAAATATTATATATATTGATGAATTTATAATAAATGCTGATAGAAACAATGCTTTTATTAGTGACATCACAAAAATAAATATGATTACAAGAGGTAAGAATTTACTTTTAATTAACAATGTTGGCAATGTTGCTAAAAATAGTGGATTTACTTCACCAAATCATAGAACCAAAAGTTTTTATACAAATTTATTAAACAATTGTACTGAAAATAGAGTTATTGTTTCATGTTATGATACTGACATTCATACTTTCTTAACACTTGCACAGATTGCTAAAGAGAAACAAATTCCTTTTATAATCTATAATCCTATATTTATGAATGTGTTTAATGGAATATCAAGGGAAGGTTATTTTGATAACCGTAATTTGCCAATTATGCCAATTCATAAAATTAATGAAATGAAAAGAGGTATTGTTTTATTATCTTCTACTCCAGATAGATTGTTTAATAAGTTAATATCAATTTCAAATAATGAAGATGACATACTAAAGCTTAAAAAGACAGATCTTGTTGTACTTGGTTTTAAAACTTCAGCAGGTTTTGAAAAGATTGAAGCAGATATTATGGATAGATATTCTAAACTTGATTTAGATATTGTATCTTTACCTAAAACGGTTTTAAAGATGGAGGCGTCAGCTGAAGATCATAAATTCTTGATCAGTGAACTCCAACCAAAATATGTAATACCAACTCTTGGACTTTATTCTGAAGTAATTAAATATACTAACTGTATTAAAGAGGCTGGGTTTAATCCTAATAATGTACAAATGTTATACAATGGTGAAATTTTTAGTTTAGTTAATGGAATTAAAAAAGATAAAGAAACTAGAAAAATTGATGTTAGAGAAATTTATGTTGGAGCACAAGGGATATTAGATGAAGGGGACAACATTCTCCAAGAAAGAGATGTTATGTCTGAAAATGGAATCGTATTTATTGTTTTACAACATGACTCAGCAAATAAATGTTTTGATCCAAATAATCATGATATTAAACACTTTGGTGTTGTACCAGAAGATAAAAAGAACTTAGAATGATTTAAATCTCTAAATCTAGAAATATTAGATTTTGCAAACAAAACATATAAAGAGATAAAAAAATATGACTCAAAGGAATTTAAGTCATTAATTAAAAAATATGCAAGTAAGCAAATTGAGAAATATTTTGGTAAAACTCCAATAGTTATTCCAACAATTATTTAATATATAAAAACTTTAGTAATCTTTATTTGTTTGTTAAATAAAGACTTTTGAAAAGCTTTTGACTTTGAAATACAAGTTGAAAGCTTTTATCATATTATTTATATATTCAGTATTGATTTTAATATAGAAATGTATGTTTGTTTGATTTCATCCTCAATCCCATATATTATGTCTGCCATATTAAAATAGTTGATCAGTTTACTTTATCTTTTAAAGAAGAAAATTTTAAATATTAATATATTTTATAAATAATATAATGATATGCTAATGCATTGTGGATAGCATCATTCTTAACTAATGAAAAATTAATTGACAAAATCACTTTGAAACAACAAAAAGCACCTAACTTTAAATTAGGTGCTCATATTTTGCTTGTTATAATGGCAGGGGTAGCAGGACTCGAACCCACAACACGCGGATTTGAAGTCCGCCGTTCTACCATTGAACTATACCCCTAAAGTATTTAAGTACATGTATTATTCTACATTAAATATTAGTATAGTTGCAATTTTTATTTAGATATAATTGGTTACCTAAATTTTTTCATTAAAATTTATATATTTTCTTTTTTTATTCACTGTTCAAAAAAATTATATTTTTACTTTATCCTAATAATAAAAGCATATAATTTAAAAGGATAATAAAATTATCAATAGATTTTAAGGAGAATATATGAGAACTATAGTAGTTGGTATTAACCACGCTGGAACATCAGCAATTAGAACTTTATTATCACAAAACCCAAAGGCAGATGTAGTTGCTTTTGATAGAAATAGTAATATTTCTTTCTTAGGATGTGGAATTGCATTAACAGTTGGAGGTGTTGTTAAAAACACTAAGGACTTATTCTACTCAAATCCAGAACAATTAAAAAGTATGGGTGCAAAAATCTACATGGAACATGAAGTAGTAAAAATTGATAGAAAAGAAAAAGCGGTTTTTGTTAAAAACTTAGCTGAAAACAAAATTACCGCATGAAAATATGACAAATTAATTTATGCTGCAGGTTCATGACCAATTGACATGAGTATCAAAGGTCAAGAATTAGAAAACGTTGAAATTTGTAAAATTTATCAACACGCTCTTAAATTAATTGAGAGAGCAAATGATCCAAATATTAAAACTGTAACAGTAGTAGGTGCTGGATACATTGGATTAGAATTAGTAGAAGCTTACCACCAAAAAGGTAAAAAAGTTAATCTTATCGACTTCCAAGGAAGAGTATTAGCTAATTACTTTGATAAAGAATTCACTGACATTTTAGAAAAAGAAATGAAAAAAGATGGTGTTGGTGTTTATTTAAATGAAGCAGTTACAGAATATACTGGAAGCAATGGAAAAGTTACAGGTATTAAAACTAAGAGCGGATTAGAATTACAATCTGATTTAGTTATTCAATGTGTTGGATTCTCTCCAAACCACGCTTTATTACCAGATTTAGAAAAAGCTAAAAATGGTGCTTTAATAATTAACTCTAAAACTCAAACAAGTGATCCAGACATTTATGCAATTGGAGACTGTGTGGCAATTTATGATGCTGCAACAAAAACTCATAGAAATATTGCATTAGCTACAAACGCTGTTAAAACTGGTATTGTTGCTGCATCTCAAATTAATGGTGCTGCAATGGTTCAATTAGATTCAATCGTTGGTACAAATGCTTTATGTGTATTTGGACACAAATTTGCAAGTACAGGTGTAAGTGAAGAAGCGGCTGCAAGATTTGGATTAAAAGTTAAATCTTGTTATTATGAAGACAACGATAGACCTGAATGAATGAACACAGTTCAAAAAGTTGCTATTAAAATTGTTTATGAAGAAGACACAATGAGAATTGTTGGGGCTCAAATTTTATCATTTGGTGACTCAAACCACTCTGAATGAATCTTCTCACTATCATTAGCTATTCAAAAAGGATTAAGTTTATTAGATGTAGCATTCACTGATGTATACTTCTTACCGCACTTAAACAAACCATTCAACTTTGTTTTATCTGCGATATTAAAAGCATTAGGAATGAAATATATTCAATAATTTAATGAAACAAAAAAATAATAAAGTAAAAATCAATAGTGTGAATTCAGTTAAAAGATATATTACAAATTATTTAATTTTAAAAATCTTAACTGGAGATTATTCACTTAACAAAAAGATTCCTAGTGAGAATAGTTTAGCTAAAAAATTTAACTGCTCAAGATTAACAGCAAGAAGTGCTTTACTTGTACTGAATAATGCTTCAGTTCTTGATGCAATAAGAGGTTCTGGATACATAGTTTCAGAAGAAGCGTTCAAAATACTAATGCCTCCTAAGTTTGTTCAAGAAAAGTCTAACTCTCAGAAAACTAAAGCAATTTCTACAACTAATGATTTCATAACATTAGAAACAACTTATTTTAATAATAATGAAATAATTGGGGTTGTTACTTGAGATATTGCTAAACATGTCTATATTGAAATGTCTAAAAACTATTCTATTGAAGAAAATGTTTGCGACAATTTAATACAAACAAATCTTGATTTCACTTTCTTTGAAGAACATGTGGAACTGGATAAAAAGGGAAGAATACTTTTAGTTAAAACTAACTATGATCAAGAAAGCAAAATAATTTTTAGATCTGCTACTTGATATGAGGATATTAAAAAAATAACTAGTAAAACTGTTGATTTAATTTAAATTTAACATCAAGCTAAATGCTTGGTGTTTTTTATATGGTTATTATTTAATGGGGATAATTACTTAATATAATTTAATAAAATTATTAGAGACAATTTTAAACCTATCTTTGAGTTTAATAATTAATATCTTTAAATAATTAATAACCAATTAATTTATAAACTCAAAATGACTTAGAACCAATAAGTCATCCCTAACTGACATGTGAAGTGCAACACTTTAATGTTACATAAAACTCTCGACTTTAAAATATAAGTTGAGAGTTTCCCTAACTGACATGTGAAGTGCAACACTTCAATGTTACATTAAACTTTTGGCTTTAAAATATAAGTTAAGAGTTTTTTATTTTAAATATTTTCTTGGTACATTTGATAAGCTGTTTTATAACCAAACATTTTTCTTGGCATATTATTTACTTTTCATTCAAATGTTTTTATTTTGTCTTCACTTACTAAACTAAAATCAGTTCCTTTCTTATATCATCTTCTAACTATCCCATTTAAGTTTTCGTTAGTACCTCTTTGGAATGAAGAATAAGGTTGGCAATAGTAAACTTTAAAGTTGAATTGTTTTGCTGTTATACCCATCATTTGAAACTCTAATCCGTTATCAACAGTTATGCTCTTGATTGGTAATTTTTCATTTCTAATAATTGTGTACATTTTAGCCATCATTGACCTAGCGTTTTTACCTTTTATTTTTCTAATAATTGCCAACCTTGTTTTTCTTTCAACTAATGTTAATAAGTGATAATATCCACTTTGTCTTCTACTGACTATTAGATCAGCTTCTCAATGTCCAAACTCTTTTCTGTTGTTTATCTTTTCTGGTCTTAAACTATATGGAATACAGTATTTTCCATAAATTTTGGAGAATATACCTATTTTTCTTCTTTTTCCTTTGACATATTTTCTTCTTAAACAATCTCTTCTTTGTATCTTTCAAATCTTACTATTTATTCA
>CASDXH010000006.1 GCA_949285105.1 uncultured Mycoplasma sp.
CAAGAAAATATTTAAAATAAAAAAACTCTCAACTTATATTTTAAAGCCGAGAGTTTAATGTAACATTGAAGTGTTGCACTTCACATGTCAGTTAGGGATGATTGAACTAGGTCATTAATAACGATTTCACCGTCTGAAGTAATATGAACATTTTGAGATCTTAATTCATTATTTATAATTGTGATTGATGAATACAAAATCAACATTATTGCATACACAACTGAAATAATAAATACAAACTTTGAGCCTTTTATTATTAATCTAAGTCTCTCAAATAATTCCATATTATCTCAGCTAGTACTATATATTTTAGTATAAATTGTTTACGAGTACATGATATGTTATGAAAATTTTTATTTTATATTCTAGGTTAAGTAAAAAAACTTAACCAATATTTTAAAAATGTGTATAATAATATTATTGATTGTAGGAGTAATTAAATGGTAAAAATTAGAATGACTAGAATGGGTAGACATAAACTTCCTTTCTACAGAATTGTAGCTATGGATTCTCGTGTAAGACGTGATGGTGCTTATATTGAATCATTTGGAACTTATGACCCAGTTAATGATAAAGTTGTAATTAACGAAGAAGCTGTTTTAAAATTTCTTCACAATGGTGCGCAACCAACAGATACTGCAAGAAACATCTTACAAAAACAAGGAATTTGAAAAAAGTTTCATGATCAAAAATTACAAAATAAATTAGCTAAACCTAAAAAAGAAAAAGTTGCAAAAACTTCAGCTAAAAAACCAGCTGCTGCCAAAAGCAGTGATGTAAATAAAAAAGCTGTTCAAGCAAAAAAAACTAAATAATGAAGTTTACAATTTTAACTTTATTTCCTAAAGTATTTGATCAATACATAAATAGTTCAATAATTAAAAAAGCTATTAACTCAAATGCTGTTGAAATAGAGATTATAAATTTTAGAAACTTTTCAAAAAATAGACACAACAAAGTTGATGACACTCCATATGGTGGAGGACCTGGAATGGTTTTAATGCTTCAACCAATTGTTGATGCATTAAAAAAAGTTAAAACAAAAGATTCATTAACAATCTTGTTAACACCAAGCGGTTATCAGTTTAAAAATAAAATGTCAAAAGTTATTTCAAAATGTAAACACATTATTCTTATATGTGGACATTATGAAGGATTTGATGAAAGAATAAATAACTATGTTGATATTCAATTATCAATTGGTGATTATGTGTTAACTGGTGGAGAACTTCCAGCTCTTGTTGTATTAGATGCAACAATAAGACAAATTGAAAATGTGATAAATAAAGATAGTTTATTAAGTGAATCATTTGAAAATAATCTTTTAGATTATCCAGTTTACACTAAACCATATGAATTTGAAGGAATGGTTGTTCCAGATGTTTTATTAGGTGGAAATCACAAACTAATAAATGAATATAGATTTAATCAACAAATTGAAAAGACTAAAAAATTTAGAAATGATTTGTATCAAAAATATATCAAAGAAAAGAAAGGATAGAAAATGGCAAACATTAACAAAGTTGATATTATTAAACATGTTGAGTCATCGCAATTAAAGCATGACATTCCAAATTTTGGTCCTGGAGATACAGTTGTATTCCACAACAAAATTTTAGAAAACAACAAATTAAGAATTCAAAAATTTGAAGGTATAGTTTTAAGACGTAGAGGATCTGGACTTTCTGAAACTTGTATTGTAAGAAAAGAAAGTAATGGTGTTGGTGTTGAAAGAACTTTCCAATTACATTCACCACTATTAGAAAAAATTGAAGTTATAAGAAAAGGTAAAGTTAGAAGAGCTTACCTTTCATACATGAGAGAAAGATCTGGTAAATCAGCTAGAATTAAAGAAAAGAAAGCTAAAGAAGTTAAAGCTAAAAAATAATTTTTTATCAATAAGTTTAACGATCATGAAAATGATCGTTTTTTATTTTTAATAACTTATTTGTGATATTTTATTAATGGTAGTTATTAAGGAATATATATGAACTTATTGTTAAAAATTATTGAAAAAGAACTTAAAGAATGATTAAAAGAAACAAGATGATGATTTCACAAACATCCAGAATTGAGTTTTAAAGAATTTGAAACTGCAAATAAAATTGAATCATTACTAAAAGAATGAGGATATCAAGTTGACAGATCTCTTTCTAAAACAAGTATTGTTGCATCTATTAAAAATGGCGAAGGTAAAACGATTGCCATAAGATCTGATATGGATGCTTTACCTTTAAAAGAAGAAACTGGTGCAACATATAAATCTGTTAATGAAGGTTGTATGCATGCTTGTGGTCATGATGGCCATATCACTATGGCATTGGGTGCTGCAAAATATATTGCTGAACATAAAAGTTTTAAAGGAACAGTCATATTTATTTTTCAAGCAGCTGAAGAAATTGGATCTGGTGCTAAAGAATTGATAGATAATGGTTTATTTCAAAAATATCATATAGATTTCATTGTAGGTCTTCATGGTATTAATAATGTAGCAATTGGCAAAAATGTTAAAGAAGGTACAATTTGTTTTTATTCAAAACATGATGCTATGATGGCATCAACAAACATCTTTGAAATTATTTTTAAAGGTAAGGGTGGACATGGTAGTTGTCCTGAAGAAACAATTGATCCAATCCCTGCAGCAATTGAATTTGTAAATAGTATTTACTATTTAAAAAATAGAAATATTCCATCACAAAATAGATGTGTTTTATCTGTGTGTAATATTTCTTCAGGTAGTGCCACTGCTGGTAATATAATTCCAGATTATTGTACTGTTAAAGGAACTTTTAGAACAGTAGATGAAAATACAAGAAAATTATTGGAAGAAAAAATTAAAGACTATGCTATGTGTACTGCAGGAAAATTTGGATTGGTTTTAGGTTATAAATGTTTGGGCAATGATGCTGTTTATAACAATTTAAAACTTAATGAACAAATAAAAGAAATAACTTTAAAAGAACTTGGACAAGATTATGTGAGCGAAACACAACAAATTATGGGTGGAGAAGATTTTTGTTTCTATGGTCAAAAAATTCCATCTACATTTGCTTTTATTTCAACTGGCGATAAATGTCAAATCCATAATTCAAAATATGATTTTGGCGATAATTCTTTAGTTTATGGTGTTACATATTTTGTAAACATTATTAATAATTTTCTAGTTTAATGCTATACTAAATTAAGCATTTAAAGGAGAAGCTATGGCTAAAGATGGAAAATTCCATATAATTGGATTTTTATGTGCGCTAATTTTTGGTTTCCTATTAGGTGGTATTGTATATATACTAACTAAAACACTTAACCTTAAAAGTAGAATATGATTTATTCCTTTCTTTTTTATGCCACCAGTTATAGGTGCAATTATTTATGCACTTTCTAACAAAAGATAATTTTTGTAAAAATAATATATTTATAATAATTAGGACATTGAAATAGATTATTCTATTTTAATGTCCTAGTTTAATCAATCTTTTATTATCTTATTTTTATAGTTTCTCAAATCAATATAAAAACAAATAATTTTAATTTAAAGGAAATAATATATGAAATTTGAATTGGTATCAAAATATAAACCAAGTGGTGATCAACCTCAAGCTATTGAAAAAATTACTGATGGGTTTATAAATAAAAAACTTAAATCGCAAGTATTAGTGGGTGCAACTGGGACAGGTAAAACCTATACAATGGCTAATATCATTAAGAATTTGAATTGTAAAACACTCGTAATGGCACATAACAAAACCCTTGCAGCACAACTTTATTCTGAGTTTAAAGAAATGTTTCCAAATAATAAAGTGGAATATTTTGTATCTGCTTTTGACTTTTATCAACCAGAAGCTTTTTTACCAAAAACAAATACATATATTGAAAAGAATTCACAAACCAATTCAGATATTGAAATGCTTAATATTTCAGCACTAAACTCTTTAACTGATAGAGATGATGTTATTGTAGTTGCAAGTGTTGCATGTATTTATGCTTCAACTCCTCCTGTTGAGTTTATGAAAAATAAATTGCACCTAGTGCTAAATCAAAAGATTAATATTAAAGATTTACAATATGCACTAGTTAATTTAAATTATCAAAGAAATGATGTTGATGTAATTCATGGAAAATTTAGCATTAAAGGAGATGTTGTAGAAATTGCTCCAGGGTTTACAGATGAATTTAATATTCGTCTATCATTCTTTGGTGATGAAGTTGAAGAAATAGCAATTATTGAACCTTTATCTAAAAATGTAATAAGAAAAGAAAAAGAGATAACTATTTGTGCAGCTGATCTTTACTTAGCAAATAAGGATACACTTGAAGAATCATTGTCAAGAATTGAAAGAGAATTACAACTTGTTCATCAAAACTTTAAAGATAATAATAAACTTATTGAAGCTCAAAGAATTTGAGAAAGAACAAACCATGATTTAGATTCATTTAGAGAATTTGGTTATTGTTCTGGTATTGAAAATTATTCAAGACATCTAGAGCTAAGAGAGGAAGGAGAAACACCTTATACTATTTTTGATTTTTTTGATGGTGACTGATTATTAATTGTTGATGAATCACATATGATGGTTCCTCAAATTAGAGGTATGTACAACACTGATAGAAGTAGAAAAGAAACGCTTGTAGAATATGGTTTTAGATTACCAAGTGCATTAGATAATAGACCATTAAACTTTGATGAATTCTTAGGAAAAATAAATAAAGTTTTATATGTAAGTGCAACACCAAATGAATGAGAAATTGAAGAATCAAATGGATTTATTACAGAGCAAATAATCCGTCCAACTGGTCTTGTTGATCCAATAGTTGAAATTAGAAAAGCTAAAGATCAAATAGTTGATATTGAAAATGAGTTAAACAAACAGATAGCAAAAAAACAAAGGACATTCATTACAGTTATGACTATAAGAATGGCTGAGGAATTAACCAACTATTTAAAAAACAAAAATATTAAAGTAGCTTACCTTCATAACGAATTAAAAACATTAGAACGTTACAAGATATTAAATAATTTAAGAAAAGGTATTTATGATGTTGTGATTGGTATTAATTTATTAAGAGAAGGACTTGATGTTCCAGAGGTTTCATTAGTGATGATTTTGGATGCTGATAAACCAGGATTTTTTAGAAGTGATAAATCATTAATCCAAATCATTGGTAGAGCAGCAAGAAATGCTGAGGGAAGAGTAATTATGTATGCTGATGAAATGACAGATGCTATGAAAATAGCAATTGATGAAACAAACAGAAGAAGAAATATTCAAATGGAATTTAATAAAAAACATAACATAGTTCCAAAAACAATTATTAAACCGATTGCATTGGATTTAGATAGATCAGAAATTGAATTAGATTTTAATAGATTAAAAGATAAAACTAAAAAAGGTATGCAGATGAGAAAACAAACTATTGCTAACCTTAGAAAAGAAATGATGGAAGCTGCTAAAAAACAAGAATATGAAAGAGCAGCTTATCTAAGAGACATCATTATTGAACTTGAATCAAATAGTAATTAATAATTTGATTGAGAGTACATAAAACTATTTAGTTAAATAGAATTTATACATTAATTAATCTGTACAACTTTATGTTGTGAATTTTTTGTGTTTATAAGATTAGCAATCAATTTGAAAATGGTATCAATGAGAATAAAAACTATTGGAATGATCTAATATTAAGGATAAATTTCTATTAACATGAAAAGATGAGTTATATAAATAAAAGTTCCCTTGTTAGTCTTGCTAACAAGGGAAATCATTTAAATAAAATAATTTAATTATTTCTTAATTTTTATTGGAAGGTTTATTTCATCAACTATATTGTCCTTTAATCCTAGTTCAATTGCATAATCATAACAAGAGTTAATTAATGAGATATCAAGCAATTTAGTTTTGTGTAAATCGCATTCAACTCTTACTTTTGCTTTTGAACCTTTTACAAGTTTTCAAAATTTATTAACAGGGTAATAATATTCTTGTGGAGGATTAGTTTTATTTTTTACATAATAACCATTAACATTAAAACCAAGAGATACATTATATTTAATGGCTTTGTTAATTAATTTTTTATATTGTTTTTCAATTTTTTTATCTCAGTGTTTGTACATACGGATTATGAAATCAGGATGGGCTAAATGAATGAATAACTTTGATTTAAAACCTTCAAATGCTTGTTTTACATAGCATTTAGTTGCCTTATAACTATCTTTAAAAACGTCAGTAAATTCTATTTGTTTTTCTAAATTGGAACCAAAGTGATGATTACCAAATATTGCAAAATCAAGATTGTATTTATTAAAGAAGTCAGAATAAAATTTATGATCTTTTTTATAATATTCAGATTCAACTGAAATATATAATTTAAAATTATCATCATTATATTTTTCTTGTAATTCTACAAGTTCTTTATATAAGATTTCATTTCAATCTTTCATTGTAGGACGATATGGTCCATCTTTTTCATATGGAATGTGTTCTGAAATTGTGAATTCTTTAAATCCCATTTCCTTTGCTTTTTTAATTAACCATTCAGGTTCTATATCAGAGTGATTACAATATTTTGTATGACCATGCACATTTGATTTTATTTTAAGATTGCCATCCATTAATTATCCCTTAATAAAATTTTCAAAAGCTTTTTTAGTAATTACATTACTATGCTCTTTTATTAATTTATTTTTATCATATATTCTTATGGTTGGTACAACTTTAAGGTTTCATGGATTTTTGTTAAAACTATCAATTCAAACATCTTGGTTAACATCATCTATTTTAATGTAAATAACATTATTTATATTTAGTTCTCTAATTCAATAGATAACTTCTGGTACATTTTGTAAACAGTAAGGACATCAATCAGCATAAAAGATTGCTATGATTTTATTTTTGTTTTTTTCTATAAAAAAACCAAAAGTATCAATATCAATAGACTTAACATTAATTATGTTTTTCATTATTTTATTCTTATTTTCCATTTTTAATAAACACTAATTTATTTTCTGTAGACATTTCACTATTGTATTGATAACCATCAACATTAAATGATTTGATAGTATTCATATCAAGTTTATTTTTTAACGAAAGATAGTTGATTAGCTTTCCTCTAGCAATCTTTTTATAAGTTGCAATTGATTTAATTTTTCCATTGTCATTTACTAAGAAGTCAAAGTCAATAATTTTAAGTTTTTTATAATCTAATGCTTGTGTATATTCTTTTGAACTTAGATTAATTACTGTTTTACCTAATTTTTCTAAATAATAATTTATATGTTCTTTTCAGTAGTTAACAAGTCTTGCACCTTCAACCTGTATCTTTGATTCCATCATAAGCCTATAGTTTTTAATTTGATCAAGTGGTTTAACCAAACCATAATATGCAGACATTATGAATAAATTTTTGTTTAGGAATTTAATTTGATTAACTGTAACTTTGTCCCCAAGAATTTCTTTAAATACTAATCCGTGGTAATAAAAGATTGCAGGATATTGTTTTCCAATTTCAAATTGTTCAATGTTTCTTATTGTGTCTTTTAATAATGCTTTACCATTAACACTAAATTCATTTACTTGAAATATTTCATATAATACAAATTCATTTTCTTCTTTAATTGTTTTAATAAGCGCGTTGTTCACTATTGATGATTCTTTAATAAATTCTGGTGTTGTGAATTCAAATTTATCTCAGAGTTGTTTGTTATTTTCTTGCTGAGTTTTTGATGGGGAAACTAAAATTATCATAATGACTCCTTTATTTATTATTTGTATAATTTTATTCAATTTTCTTGTCTATAATTCTACCACTTAAATCATCATCAAAATGTTTTAAAGGGCAAATAAAAAATTATTTATTCAATATAAAAAAATAATTTTAAAATACAGGTTGTTTTAATTTTGTATTTTAAAAAACCAAAAATGTAATAATTTTCTCTATTGGAATGTATAATAAATCTAATAAATTAAGGATTAAAAAATGTTAGTTATTAGAAATGATATTAATAATAATTCAAGACAACTAACAATTCAACACTGCTCATATAAGCCTTATAGATGCATGTTGAAAATGTTTTGTTTTTCTTTTTAGTAAGTTAAAACAAAACAAATTAATAGATTATATTAATCCTGGTAGCGATACAAAGTTAATTAAATTCATTAAGTTGTTTTATAAATTGATTAATAAGGGCTTGTTACTAGAAAAGTAATAAGCCCTTATTCTATGTATGGCTTTAAACAAAAATAAAGAAAGGAATATCAAGTTCGATTGATAAATACTGCTATGAAAAATAACAAAAAGATCATGACTAAAAAAATAAAATCAGCAGCTCTTTTAACAGTTGCTACACTTCCTATTGCTGTGACACTAGCAAGTTGTTCTTCAACACAATTTGATATTAATACTCTTAGATGAGCCACTGCAGTTAATATGTTCTCAAGTTCAAAAACTCCATTAGGTACAACATTTGTTGATTCACCATCTACTACATATTTCAATTCTGTATTTTTAAATCTAGTTAACTGACAAACAACAGGTGATTATAAGTTTGATGAGAAAGGTAATGCAACAGAAATCCCACAAGCTCATATGATTTTAGAAGGAGCAAGTGAAATTAAAATTCATTACAATGCTCAAAATAAAGTTAATAATGAGGATACGCAAGAAAATAGTACAACACCAACACAAGCTGACACAAAGAAATGAGTTCACGTTATTAATGACACTACTGTTGGAACAAATAGTGGTGCAATTGATTTAGATAAAGCGAAAAAAGCATTAGACTCTGCAACTTCTGTTGATTTTAAAATAAGAAGTGGTCTTAAGTGAAGAGATAAAAATGGGAATGTAATGGGAGATGTAACAGCAAAAGATTTTTATGCTGGTATGCAAGGGTATTATAAATCTACTCTTTATGGTTTAAATGCTAACAGTTATTTCTTTTCATTAGCAGGTATTGATCCACAAAAGACATTAATGACTGAACCTACTGGTGACACATTTACTTTTCAAATGACTTCAACTCCTTCAATCTATTTATTTGATATCATTTCCAAAGGTTATTTTGCAGCAATGCCTTATGATAATCCAGAAGTTAAACCTATATTAAGACTTGGTGATTCAGGGGACACTAACAACCCTATTGTGTTAACGAATGATAATAACAATAGAGTTATTGATCAAGTTAATACAAATTGAAATGCTGTTTTTGGTGGTGGTGAACAGCAAACAAATGTTGATATTTGAAGCGCAGGTCCATACTACATTAGAAATTCAACTTTACAGGATGTAGACTTTGTTAGAAATGATTATTACTTTAATAATGTTAAAGGCGCTGGAAAAACTGAAGATAAAATTAAAAATGTAATTTTATTTTATGGAAATGCCTTTGGTAATAATGAAAAAATTTATAGAGGTTATACAACTGGAGAATTAGATTATGCTCCAGTTCCAGCAGCACAACAATTAGAAGCTGTTAAAAAATATTCAGAAACTGGTTCGCTAAGACCAGTTACTGCAACAAAAACAACTCAGGGACAATTCATTGCATATAACACAGATATATATAATAGTAATGGAACATTAAAATCAAACATTGGTGCTGTTTACGAAAAGTTTGTTAATAAATTTTTTACTGATGGATTAGCTATTAGAAAAGGGATCAATACTTTAATTAATTATGCAAAGCTTGCACAACTTGCATGAAAACCGGGAAAATATGATGTTAGTATGTCAGCATCTCCTTATGGTTATTTATCTTATACAAAAGGTAATCAAACTACTCTTCAATATCAACAAATAAGAGAAGGTAAAACTGTAATCAATGGAGAAAAAATTACAGGTTTAATTGGCGATTATCAAGAACAAATTAAAAATATTAATAGTACTGGTTATTTGTTAACTGATAGCATGACAGAAGAAGAAAAGAAAACATATGATGCAATGATTGCTGCTTTAAATAATATTGGAGCTACGCCTGCAACTCCATTAGAACTTAATTATAGAACTTTAGTTTCTTCATACACAAACGAACAAACAAAATACTTACAGGAATTAATTAATTCAATTAGTTCATTAACTGGTCAAAGAGTTAAATTCAATTTAATTAGTAGAACTAACCAAACTGTTGTTGAATATTTTTATAACGCTAATTCACCATTAGGTTCTTATTTATGAGGGCCAGATTACAATGCTGTTGGTACTTGAGTTGGTTATTACTTCCAATACAAGTTTGATAATGATGGATATCCAATTATAAGAAATAATAGCAAAAATACAGATATAGAAGTTGGTCTTGTAGCTGATACAAAAACACCTACTTTATGACCGCTTTTATTTAAGCAAATGCAAGAAGCTGTAAAAAAGACAAGTGGTAAAGTTGTTGAGAATGATCCAACTGAAGGTACAGGATGAAGCTCAAAAGATGCCTGATTATCAAACCTTTGAAACTATTTAGTTGAGAGAGGTGGAATTAAGAAAAAAGGACAAGCAATCAATCTTAGTCTAGCAGCTGATCAATATACAGTAACTGATATCACAAGTGGTTTGAATTCGCAAATTGCAACATGAGGCGATTTAAATCAATACAACACTTATGCTTTAGTACAATGAATTGATAATACATATCCATTCATTCCAAATTATGAAATGGGACTAGACTATAAATCGTTTAATGTTGTAAGACCAGAGTTTAATGTTTTACCATCATTAAATTCGACAACTAACTTTAAAGATTGATCTTTATCTAAAAAAGAAAATAATTAAAAATAAAATGGTACTTATGAAATAAAATATGAAAGGGGGTAAATTATGCTGAATTATATATTGAAAAGAATTGGTTTTGCATTGTTAGCATTATTTATTCTTATTACTTTAATATTTTTTCTAACGAATTTGCTACCAGGTTTTCCAATTGAAAAATCACAGCAAGAGTCTAATGAAGAATTCTTGAAAAGACTTGAAGGTTTGGGTTTAACTAAACCTCTTGTTGAACAATATGCTTTATTTTGACAAAAATGAATTACCACAGGGCAGTTCGGTACAAACTATAGAGAAAGTATTTCTATTGAAGATAAATTTTTAAGAGTTATGCCATATACTATGGCTTTAGCTGGAATAGCTTTTGTTTTATCAGTTATTATTGGAGTCTTTTTTGGAGTGTTAGCTGCTGTTTATAGAGGAAGATGACAAGATACATTAATTAATGTTGTTTCTGTATTCTTCTTATCAGTACCATCATTTGTGGTTGCTACTTTCTTAATTAGATGAGCTGCTGATGGAGGTTGACCAATAACGTTCCCAGCAATTGATAGTAGTTCATTTGATACAATTAAATTAATTAAAACTTCACTATTACCTATTAGTGCCTTAGTGTCTTCATTGACTCCAACTATTGTTTACTATACAAGAAATGAAATGGTGGATGTTTTAAACCAAGACTATGTTAAAACAGCATTATCGAAAGGATTAACTTATCCAACAGTGTTGTTTAAACACTGTTTAAGAAATGCATCAATTCCAGTTTTATCTGTAATAATTCCTTCATTCTTGATCGTTGTTGGTGGTTCAATTATTATTGAAAAATTCTATGGGGTTCCAGGTATTGCTAACCAACTTGTTGATGCGGTACAACAAAAACAAATTTATCTTTTAATGTTCAATGCTTTAGTTATTTCAGGTATTTATTTTTCATTGCAGATTTTTGCAGACGTCTTGTATACATTTATTGATCCAAGAATTAAACTTGCTAAATCAAATAGCTTAGCTTGATATATGAAATTATACAAATGAGCTCAAAGAAATATATGATTCTTTAGCTGAGAAAAATTATTTAAAAATAAAAACTTTGTTGAAATCTATTCAAACTCATCTGAATATGACTACATTCAAAAAAATAGATTAATTAACAACAAAAAACTAAACATAAATAAAAATGATTTATATTACTTGCAAATTGATCCAAATCTTAAATGAGCGGTAATTGGTAATCAAAAATACAAAATTATATTTAACCAGGAAGGAGAAATCTAATATGTTAACAGAACAACAAGCTTTAGAAATGAAATTAACACCAGAAGATTTTAAGCATGTTGATATTTATTCTAGAAATAGATTAGATCAAATTTCTGGGAAATCAAATGGTTATTTAGTTTCAGTTTTGAAAAGATTTGCTAAAAATAAGTGAGCTTTATTTTTCTTTATTATTTTATTAATAATAGTATTATTAGCGATTATAGTTCCATATGCATCACCTTATAGTGCATATGATCCAATATCAACAAATAGTTTTGCTACATCTTTAAGACCAAGATGACCTGGTGGATTAATTAATGGTTATTATGAAACTTTAATGTCACCAACTTTTTATGATCAAATGAAAAGTGTGGAAGGATTTATTATTGGAACACCAAAGATGGTTGAGAATGGTGATTATTTAGTAACGATAAATCCTTATGCGCTGCCAGAACTTAAAAATGTTTATCCAATATTTGGTACTGATGCTAGAGGTGTAGATATTTGAACTAAAACATGACAAGCTGCTGCTATCTCATTACAAGTTGCAGTTGCAGTTGCTATTGTTTCAATAATTCTTGGAGCAATTTATGGTGCTATATCTGGTGCTTGTGCTGGTACAAAATATGACACTGTAGATACAGTTATGATGAGAATTGTTGAAATATTAAGTGGTGTGCCAACAATTCTATGATTATTAATTCTTTCTTCAATTATTGTGATTGGTAATAATGCTGCAGGTACTGTTGATAACAATACATTATTAGTTTCACTTATTTGTATTATCTGAATGGGTCCAGCTATTACAACTAGAACATATATTTTAAAAACTAAAGATGCTGAATATATACAAGCTGTTAGAACACTTGGTGGTAGTCAACCAAGAATAATTTTCATTCATATGCTTCCAAATATCTCTGGTAGATTATTAGTTAGATTTGTTAATATTATCCCTGCAATAATTTTCTATGAATCTACACTAGTATTTTTAGGTATTAAATCTAAATTTGATTTAGGTATTGGTACTTTAATTGATGAAGGTTATCAAGTTAGTGAATATATAACTCCTTTACTAGCACCATCATTAGTATTGGTTGTTTTAACACTTTCATCACAAATTGTTGCTAATGGTATAAATGATGCTATTGATCCAAGAGTTAGTGCAGGTAAATAAAAATGTTTAACAAAATAAAGGAAAAATTTTTACCAGGATATTTAAAATTAAAACCAGCAAGAGAAGAGTTAACAGATGACTATATAGTTAATATTCAAAACCTTAGTGTTTCTTTTAAGGTTAAGGCTGGGATGTTGCACGCTGTAAGAGAAGTATCTATCAAAATTAAGCGTGGGGAAATATTAGGGATTGTTGGAGAATCAGGTTCTGGAAAATCTGTTACTGTTAAGTCTTTAATTGGTTTTAATGAGAATTCAAAAACTAAAGCAGATAACTTAGATTTTTCAGAATGAGATTTATTAACTGCTGATAAAACAAGTTGAAAATATATTAGAGGAAGTAAAATTGCATATATTCCTCAAGATCCGCTTTTATCTTTAAATCCAACTAAAAGAATAGGAAAGCAAGTTATAGAATCAATTCTTATAACTAAAAAAAGAAAACTACAACAAAAAATATTTGATCTTAAACAAGAATATAAAGTAGATAAAGATATTAATAAATTAAAACAAGGGATTGCAGAAGCTAAAGCAATATATAAAGCTCAAACTACTAAAAAAGCTGTTGAAGATAAATTGTATGAAGTTTTAGATTTTATTGGTATTAAAAATATTAAACAAAGAGTTAAAGATTATCCACATGAATTTTCAGGTGGGATGAGACAAAGAATTGTCATTGCAATGGCAATTGTAAGTGAACCTGATTTAATAATTGCTGATGAACCTACAACTGCACTTGACGTTACAATTCAAGCTAAAGTTTTAGACATCATTAAAAAACTTAGGGATAAATATAATATTGCAATTGTTCTTATTTCTCACAACATTGGTTTAGTTGCAAACTTCTGTGACTTTATTTATGTTATGTATGCTGGAAAAATTGTTGAACAGGGTTTAATTAAAGATATTTTTACAAACCCAAGACACCCGTATACATGAGCTTTAATTTCTTCAATTCCAGATTCAAATAGCGATCAAGAATTGCAATCTATTCCTGGAACTCCTCCAAACCTTTTAATACCACCAATTGGCGATGCTTTTGCTCCAAGAAATAAATATGCTATAAAAATTGATTTTGAAAAACAACCACCACTATTTACTGTTAATGGTTCTAAAACCCATAAAGCAGCAACATGACTTCTTCATCCAGATTCACCTATTAAAGGAATTCCTGCAAATGTTTTAGAAAAAATAAAAGTTGCAAAGAAATCAATCGAAATCAAAGAAGCTATAAAAGCTAAAAAGAACCAAAATAAAAATCTACAAGCTAATCAATAAATAAAATAGGAAGGATTTACTAATGAACAAAGAAAAAATAAATCAAGAACTTTCTTTGGATGAAAAACAAAATGTTTTAAGTAATAATGATGTTATCAACGTACCTAAAAAGGGTTTATTAAAAGTCAAAGACTTAAACATGATGTTCAAAATTAGAGGAACTTTTAAAAAGGCTTTAGATGATATTAACTTTACAGTTGATGAAGGTGACTTCTTTGGTATTATTGGTGAATCTGGTAGTGGTAAAACAACTACTGGTAAAGCAATTATAAGATTATATAATGCAACTGGTGGAACAATTGAATTTGACAATCAATTAATTTCCCAAAAAACTCTTGGAAGAAAAAGAAATAAATGAATGAGAAAAAACATACAAATGATTTTCCAAGATCCAATGTCTTCAATGGACCCAATTAAAAATGTTATGACAATTGTTTCAGAACCTTTAATAATTAATAGAATTGTCCAAAGTGAAACATTGGACTACATGAAAAAAGTTTGAAGAGTGAATAACTTTTTCCATTATAGATTTAATGAAATTAATAAAAACTCACTGTTTGAGTTTAATAGAAACTATTATAGCAACACTAATCAAATATATTTAAGTGGAATTGAAAAGATAAGTGGTTTAAATTTAGATTATTTTGACACAGTTGATACCTTAAATGAATATCTTGGTTCAATAGTTGATGATGTTGTAAGTGACTTAAAAGATAATGTTGAATTAGTATATAAACTTAATGATAAACAAAGTGATTTAATAAATGAGACATTTATTAAGTATGAAAATAATGATCTTGAAGAAATCGATGTTAGATTAGATGAAGCTAATAAAGAAATCATCAAGTGTAAAGAAAACGCTAAATATTCAGCTAAACAAAAAGATCTATTAGAGGAATTAAAAAACATTGAACAACAAATAGATCTTTTAAAATCAAAATACAAAAATATTTACAAATCACAATACAAAGGAATAAAGGATGGTCTTTTAAGAAAAGTTAAGTCTGATTGAAAAACAAGTTACCAACAAAAAATGTTATCAACAGATAAAATCCAATATACTTACTTTTTATTCCAGGAAACTGCTTTTAAAGAAAAGTATGCAATTTTAAAGAAGATATACAGACTTAAATATTTGAATGAAAAAGAAATAAATAAAATTTCAGAAGTCTTAGATATTTTAACAACTCAAAGATATCAATCTCACCTTAATGAAATACTTGAAGTTCAAAATCAATTTAGCTCTAATCCAATAGAACAAAAAATTGACTATTTAAAATTCATCAAGGATAAAAAAGGTATGTTGCATACTTTGAAACCAAAAGTTAAATTATCAAATGTTGAATTAGATCAATATGGTGAAAACTTAATTGAAACAATAACTATTGATGACTCAAGTTTAAATAGCATTAATATTAATGATCAAAAAATTGATGAGCTTATTGTTAAATCAAATACTGCTTCAAAAGTAACAGAAGATAAATTTAAAAACGAGATTAACAAAAGATATGCACAAGTAGTTAAACTTACAAAACTAATTAAAGAAAATGGCCCTAAAGGTTCAACAGATAGTATTTGAAAATCTAAACTTGAAAATGCAATTTCTAAAAAAGAAGAAGTTATTGAAGAAAGAAAACAAATCATTGCTGATTACAAGTTAACTTTAAAAGATAGAAAAATTGAGTTAAATAGTTTAAAACAAGAAATTAACTTATTAAAAAAAGAAGTAAGAATCAATAAAAATAACTTCAAAAAAGTTATTAAAAATGCTCTTAACATTGTTTCTAAAAAAGAAGTTAATAACCAAAAAGGTTTTAAAGAAAAATTCAATACTTATAAAACAAACACAGGACTTAAAAAAGCATTACAACCAAAAATTCTTGCAATTAAATCAATTGAATTTGAAAAGAAACAATCTGTTCAAAGATTTATTATCAATACACTACTTTATAATTCAAACAAATATACAGGACTTGTTTTATACTTATGAATTGTTAAAGCTTTAATTAAGGAAAAAGTTTTTAAAGCTTTAAGAGATGTTGGATTAAAACATGAACATGCTTATAGATATCCGCACGAATTTTCTGGTGGTCAACGTCAAAGAATTGTAATTGCAAGAGCTTTAATAACTGAACCAAAACTTATTATTGCTGATGAACCAATTTCAGCACTTGATGTTTCAATTCAATCACAAGTTATTAACATCATGAAAAATCTTGCAAAAGAAAAAGGTGTTACATTCTTATTCATTGCTCACGACCTTTCAATGGTAAGTTATGTATGTAATAAGATAATCATTATGCACAATGGTAAAATTGTTGAAAAAGGTGAAGTTGACAAAATCTTTAAAAATCCAATTCACCCATACACAAAATCATTATTTAAAGCAATTCCAGAATTATCTAGAATTCATGTTAATTTATCTTCATTTGATGAAGAATTGGATTATGATAAAGACTATGGACCATTAAATAAACCAACATTCTTCAAAGTTCAAGATGATGAAGGTCACCAAGTATTTGGTACAGAAGGTCAAGTGTTACAATGATTAGAACAACAAGAAACAAAAACTTTTTAAAGACTGGTCAAACAGTATATGTAAATAAAGATCAACCAAGTTCAAAAAAATCTGATAATAAAAAAGTTTATCGTAATGTAAGAGAAGGAAAATATCCTATGGGGATATTTCCTTTTGTGATTATATGGATTATTTTTGTAGCTTGTATGTTAATATATTGTTTAACATTAAATCCAGTTAAAGAAATTGATTTTGAAGGCAATCCAACAGGGATAGTAGAATATGTTCCAAGAAAATGACAGGACGGCTTGTGAATATCTAGTGGAATAACACTATGTTTGAATTTCTTTTGATTAATTGGAAGGCAAAATTTTAATATCAATGTAAGATATGGAATGAGACGTATGTCACATAAATTAAGATTTGATTATATTAAGTTTAACGAACCAAGAAATGATGAAGATTATTCAATTAATAGAGTTACAAATATTGATGAATATAAAGAGTATTTAAATGAAAGGACTCTTAGAACTAAATTGTTATTTTGAATTTCGTTTGGGTTACATACTGGTTTATTTATAATCGCAACTATTGTTGCTTTACTTGTTAAATAGTTCTTATACACCAAACCACTTGGTGTATTTTTTTATGTATATGAATTTTGTTTTATACAAGTATAGTCTTATTAAATGTATATTACTAAGCGAATGATTAATATAGGTTATATGGATCTAAAAATTTTGTTTTAAATTAGATTACTTTTATTACTAAAGGTTTTAATTCATATAAAATATTTTGGGGTTCTTGTAAAACATTTAGTTAAAGAATTATGCATTGGTTCTATTGGTGATATTTTAAAAATTAAAAAAAAGATATAAATAAATTTGATAGATTTGAAACTTGTTCACATTTAGAGTTTAGAGGTTATACCCCAGAATATCAAACATATGAATTTATATGTAAAAATTTTAAACAACATTCTCAAGTCATAATGATAAGAAATAGTGAATCCTTTGTTTTAAAAGATGAAAACAAGATTAACGAATTTATATTTCAAATAAGAAAATTTTTAAGTCTTGGGCAAGATAGTTTATTTTTGATTATATAAATAAAAATAAAGAAATTGACATTAATTTGTGTAAAAGATTAATTAATGAAGTTAAAAAAGTTGACAACACATGATATTGTTTTCATATGGCAATATGAAGTTCAAAATTATGATAAAGCGTTTAAAACTTTAATTGCATTAGGATTTAAAAGGGTTTTAACAAGGGGCGGAAAACACTTTTCTATTAAAAATATTGATAACCTTAAAAGACTTAGTGATTTATATGAAGATAAAATTGAAATTATTGTAGGTGGTAAAGTATATTTGAATAATTACAAATGAATTCATGACGAAAATAAAATTGAATAGTTTTATGGAAAGAAAAATAATTGATGTATAAATGGTTAAAATAATTTGTATTACTAAAATAAACTTTAAAAACTATAGATATGTAGTCTATTAAATTAAGTTTTTCTTATAATACATTATTTTTCTATCGTCACAATTAAGATAGAATATATGTGTATTTAGGAGGAATTTTTATGTTAAAAAGGTGAGAAAAATATAGGATATTAGCTACCTTTTCATTAATTAATAAATATTTTTGAAAAACAAAAATAGGTCCCATATTCTCTATAGTATTGCCTTTTATATTTATGGTGATCTATTTTGTTTTAGGAAGCTCAAGTGATTCTGGTGATAAATTAAGTTACTTCATCAATGGATTCCCAACTTATTTATCAATGAGTATTATTCCTTTATCAATTGTTACATTGCCTTCTATGAATATAGAATTTAAAAATTCTATACTTCTAAGAAAAATTAAAACTAGTGGAATAAATAAATTTGAATACAATTTAATTTGTATAATATACTTCTTTATTGCTAGTATATTATTCTCTATTATCACAATCATATTATTTGCACTTTTCTCAGCTAGTGATATTAGTAGATTAGGATCTATTAATTGAGGAACACTAACTTATGGAATTATCTTTCTTTCATTAGTTAGTATCAGCTTTGGAATGTTTATATCAACATTCATTAAAACATCACTATCTTCGCAATTAATAGGTTTTGCAATATTTATTTTAACTTTAACTTTAAGTGGGCAGTTTATTCCTATACAAGTTATTTCTGGGGTTGAGGCGATAAAATATATTTCTTTGCTATCACCACTAAACTATGCAACAAATATATTTAATGTTGCATCACTAAATGCAATTAATGGTTCTTCTAATTTAATTTTTGATTTTAGTAATGACTTTATTTTTGCAGGGTTTAGTAACCAACCCATCACACTTTACAGTGTGTGACAAAAAGTTCTTTTTGTGTTTGTTCCATTTGTATTAATTGGTGCATTCGAGGCATTATCAATATATTTTTTTAAATGAACTGGAAGGTAGTTAATTTATGTTTTTAAAAGAATTCTGAAAAAAGATTAATTTAGAAAAACAACAAAAAAATGTACAAGAACTAGAATCAATTATAAATTATGAATCTAAAAATAATATTTTAATAGAAGTTAAAGATCTTTCAAAAGTTTATAAACAAGGTAAAAGAAAAGTTAAAAAGGTTTTTGAAAATATCAATTTAAATATCTATGAAAATGAAATAATTGCCTTAATTGGACCTAATGGTGCAGGTAAAACAACGCTTGTTGAAATAATATCTCAAATTAAAAAACAAACTAGCGGAACAATTAAATTTCATTACCAATCAGATGATGGAAAAGAAAATATAGGTGTTCAATTCCAAGACCTAGCTTTCCCTAGAGGATTAACTGTAAAAGACTTTATTGACTTCCAAATCATGCTTTCTAAAAATAATATAAGTGCTGAGTTTTTAAATGAAATGTTAGCTACATTTCAGTTAGCTGAATTTTTAAACTATAAGGTTTCAAAATTATCTGGTGGTCAACAACAAAGATTAAATGTTCTTATTGCTATGATGAATAAACCAAAGGTTTTATTTTTAGACGAGTTTACAACAGGACTTGATATAGCAATTAAAAACGAGATTAAAAACTTTATTTTGAAATATGCTAAAGACAATAACATCACAATTGTTTTAATTAGTCATGATATTGATATTATTGATCAAATGGCCCAAAGATTTGTTTTAATAACAAACAATAAAATTGTTGTGGACACAGATAAAGAAAACATTGAGAAAAGATTTAAAAGTGTTTCAAACTTCTTGTTTAATTACATAAAGTAAAAGTTATTTAGATACTAATATAGATTAATTTATTAAATGAAGATAACACTCATTAATGATAAGTTACCTGCATCCCTAACTGACATGTGAAGTGCAACACTTCATTCTCTTTGAATGAGGTGTTTTTTGTATGTTTGTATTCAATTTTTATTTAATTTATAATATATAAAGCAACATAAATAATTTTATAATTGGTGATCAAAATGGTTAGAAAAATTAAAAGGATTTTTATATTTTCAACAGCATTAATTATTCCAACTATTTCATTACCTTATACTACAATTAATAATAGTTTAACTAATGCATCATACAATAAAACAACTTTAAATGATGCTCAATTATTGACTAATAATATTAATTCATTAAAATATCCAACAGCGGGAGATGCAAATAATAATATTACACATCATGGTATTTTTAGAATTGTAAATTCTGATAGTCAAAAAAAGATTGTAATGAGTGGTTATAATTCAAATGTAATATGAGACTACAATCTATTAAACAATCCTTTACTAAGACAGATTTATACTAACTATAGACTAAAAACTATTTATACTAAATATAACCCATACATGGATACTATTTTTGTATATGGGCATGCTACTAATGATCTTAATGCATCTGATAAACCTTATTTATTTCAAGTTAATGCAAGTAATGGAACCTCTTATTTAGTGAATAATTCAAATGCAAGCTCTATATTGACAAACTCTAATGGTTTACCAGCTAAAATTGATAGTCTAATTTTTGATAAGGAAGAAGCTACATTTATAGCTTTTGATTCTTCACAGGACTATAAAACAATTAATAACTTGACAAAAATATCTTATAAAAATTATTCGTCATTAGTTGTTAATGCACAATATATTAAAAACTTTGCACAAGATACTCCAATAAATGGAAAAGCAGTTAGAGCTACAAAGATTATAAAAGCTGTTAACTTATATGATGGTTTCTTTGGACTTTATAAATATTATGAAGATTCTAAAGAAGGTACACAACCTGCAATAACAGAGAAAAAAATTGCTTTTTCTATTTTTGATTGACAATTAAGAAAATTATCAACTGATGTAGTGGTATACAATGAATCTAGTGGTGGTGGTACAAATGTTGCCGCTATAATAAAAGATAATGCTAATAATTTTATTAATGATTCTTTTGTAATTCCACAAAGCAACGGAATGTTTCGTATATCCTTAAATATGATTGAACCTTTAATGTCAGGTTTTTATAATCAAAGTGCAACAAACTTTGGTTTTTCTAATAAATTAAGATATGTTGAATTTACACCTCCAACTAGTGGATCCCCATCTTCTTTAACTTTAAAAGAAGTTCCTATTAATGGTAGTAACCATATAGGATCATTAAAATTAGATGCTGGAAATAATAAGATATATGCAGTAACTTATGCTGATCCTTCTAAACTAAATACTCCAAAATTATTTTCAATTGACACATCAACTATGAACGCAATTGAAGTTACTGGATTTAATAATTCACTTTCAACTACATCTACTCTTGTTAATGTTTTTCCTTTACATAGTTCAGAAAATTTAGATAAACAAAAAACTTATTTAGTTAAACAAGTTGTTAATTTTGAAAATACAAACAATAGTAACATTACTTCAAGTACTACAATTTCTGGTCATAAATATTATTCAAGTGATGTTACAGGTAATGGAACAAGTTATACTGAAAATAATCAAAAAGAACTTTATGAATCTGCAATAAATGATGTCCAAGATGCTTTAAGTAAATCTGAATTAATTAAAAAACTTCCTACAGACATTTCTGAAAGTGATATTTTAAATCTAACAAAATTAATGGTTAATGGAACTGAAAATACTGAAATGCTACAATCAAAAACTCTATTACCAGTTCCTAACACAAATAATGAGTTAGTAGCAGATAATGGTAATGGTACATTAAGAGTAAACATTGAAGTTAAAGTTAAGAATTGATGAAACCCTACAAGTTCTTTTGTTATATTAAGAAAAGATATTCAGCTTACAGGTTTTAGTAAAACATTAGATCTTCAGTTTAAACTTATTACAAAAGAAACAGATGATCCAACTAAATGGAAACAAATAGTTGAACTTAAAAAGAAACTTCCTTCTGAAGTAACTCAACAAGATATTATTGATAGCTTTACTAAATTTGGTGAAAAGCTTGGTTTAAAAGCTGAGAATGTAAAAATATATAATACAAAGGTTAATGCTCTTGAAGGAGAAACAACTCCTGCAAAAACATATATCAATGTTTTTGCAAACGATTCTAATGGAACATTGAGAATAACTTATGATTTAACTGAAATTTCTTCTCCAAGTATTGAACAAGAAAATTTAACTGGAAGTAGTATATATGATGGTTTTGTTAAAACTTCTAAATGAACACAAGTAACTATTAATGATAATATATTTAAACAATTTAAAAATAAGTTGCCTTACCAAATTACTAAGCAAGAAATTATAAGTTCATTGAATTTTGGTTCAGCTTATAAAGCATCACCAGAGTATTGAACATTAACTTTTGATGATGAATTTGGAAGTGACCAATACATTCAAAATATTATTGATGGAAAAATTAATTTCACTATTAAATACAATAGAGAATTAGACACTACTGTTCCAAGTACAGTAACAGATAACATACTAACTGTTGCAGTAAAAACTAGCAACGTATCTGGTAGTGGATTTATGAAGTTTAGTGATTATATGGAAGAAAATATTTACCTTGATGCAAACTTAGCTGATGTAAAAACTTCATCATTAAAGCTAGAAGAAGTTACAGCTAATTTAAATTCTATTTTAGACCAAACAATTATTGTTTCAAATAATTGAGTTGATCCATCAAAGATTTATACAGTCACTCAAAAAGAGGCAACAACTAATTCAGTAACTTATAACCTTGCTTTAAAGAGTGAATTCCCTTCAAATATTCAAGTTGTTGATGCTGAAGGAAAAGTGCAAAACTTAATAATTAATAACCAATGAATAACTAAGTTAAATACAATTAAACCAAATTACTTTACTGGTGTTAGCGAAATTAAATACAACATTAATTTAATTGACTTTGATTGAAACTATGCAAGCATAAGCAAAGATAATTCAACTATAAGTATTCAAAATTTATATCAAGAATCAAATGCAGCTGATAGAGGATATGACTATAGATTCTTATTGCCATCAGATTTCATTGATTCATTTGAAACAGATCCTATTAAAGGTAAAATTGGATTTCAAAATACATTTGGACTAATTAAACCTTATGCTACAAACCCAACGCGTTCTACATATTTAACTTCAAATAGAACAACTAGAAATATAGATCCAGGATATTATGAAATTGATAAAGTTACATTAGTTCCAAATAATCAATTGGGAACAGTAATTGCAAACTATGTGATTAGATACCCAAATCTTCAAACAGCTTATGGTAACCCAGTGCTACTTTATCCAACAATTAAGATTACTGGAATGAAAACACAAGGTATTGTATCAATTGATTATGCAACAATTATTACATCAGCTTTAGTTGTTTTAATTGTAATAGCTATTGGGGCATTAATTCTTATTAGAATAAGAAGAAATAAATTCCTTGGAAAGGACTTAAGAAATAAATATGATGAAGGGGTTAGAAACAAAATTATAGCAACTGGTGATAACGATAATGAAGTTTTTAAACCTGTTAAAAAACAAGAATCTAAAGTATCTAAGATAATCAATATAGATAAATCAAAAGAGGTTAGAAAGAAAAACGTTGATCAAACAATTGATTTTTCTAAATTTGAGTAGAAAATTAAATAGATTGAATTGGTATTAGAAAATGAAAAAAACTATGAGAAATAAATTTAAAAAATTTGTACCTTTTGTTACAATAGGAGCTTTATTTCCTATAGTTTTTTCTTTTGTATCATCAATTGATAATCAGCATGTAAATAAAATTGATAATTCATATAATGCTGCAAAAGAAGCAACTACATATAATTCAATTAATTCATTTAATGATTATCAGACAATTGCAAATGAATCTACAATGCAGTCTATATCTACACTTCAAGGATTTTTTGGAAAAACAAATGATAATAAAACAGTTGTTTTAACTTCATATGATGGAATAATTGTTTGAGAAGATAGAATTGTTAATAATTCTGATGTTGTAAATTATTACAAACAAAAAGGTATTAACGATATTTCAGCTTATAAAATGCATTCTTGAGCTTATACTGAAATTGGTACAAATAAATTACTATGTGTTTTATTTGGAGATCAATCAAATAAAAATATGACAGTATTTGCTTACTCTATTTTTGATGGTAGATTATTTGGGGGACAAGATAATAGATTTACTAAGATAGTTGATGTTAAAGATGGAAGTACAACACTTAATAGATTATCAAATGGTAATGTGGTAGCTTCAAAGTATGGTAAAGAAAAAGATGTTAAATATACTAGAACAGTTGTTACTATAAACAATAATGGATTATCTCAGATTTATGCAGTATCTGATCTTATTGATAATACTTTAGGTGCAACTGATGATGAAAGAGCAAAATACAATGAAGCAACTTTCTTATACTTTTCAAGTGGTAAATTTGAATCTAACACTAATGTTGCTGTCTTTTTACGAAGTGATAATAAATACTTCACAATTGCAATTGATGATAGTTTAATTCCCCTTAGAAATAATGGAACTAATATTGTTAAATATGATTCAAGTGTGACTTTTACAGCAGACACTAATGGGATATACAAAAGTATCAATGATATTCCAAAATATGGTTTTACATTAAATCAAGATTCAAGTAGTTTCTTTATCTTAAACTTAATTGGTGGAAGTACAGAAGATAAGACAATTTTTTTAAATTTAAATGCACGTGTTTTAAGCGAAAAAGCCTGACTTAACCATAATGGAAATAAATTCCGTTATTCTAACTATGATTTTTCAAATAATAGCTTATATATCTCATATTACAAATCTCCTGATAGAACAAGAGTGATTAAATGAGATTTAAATAAAGACACTACAGGAAATGCTTCAACTGCTAATATTCCAGTTGATGATACTTCAAACACCGAACAAATTGCAAACCCATTTTTAATTGCGCCAGTTGTTTCTAGTAAAAAGTATAACTTCACTCCGTATGTATATGTTAGTGATAAACAAGATGATGTTCCAACTGCGGTTTTTGAAAGTGGACAATATCTTGCTAAATTTAAAATTCAATTTAATAAATGATATGATCCAGTGGCTGCTTTTAAAGGAGATACTGCTCTATATAAAAATAAAATTCCTTCAAATGTTAATAATAATGAGTTAGTTGGAAAACTAAGATTCAACTCTGGAAGTAACTCCATTGGTACCTATAGAGTTTCTATTCAAAATAAATCAGCTAATGATGACTATGGAACTTTAAGTGCAACTTATAAAGTAGATTCAACTAACTGATGAGATAGAACTACTAGTTCAACATTCACTATCCCATTCTATGTGGATGGAATGTATAAAAAATCTAATATTAACTTTTCTTTTGTTACAAACAAAATAAATGCGACAATAGACAAGTTCAACAAGATTGAAGAACTTAAGAGAACAAAATATGCAAAAGATATTACTAAAAAAGAAGTATTAGATAATTTCTTTGTTTACAACATAAAAGATAAAGGGGATAATAAATTTACTATTACTGAAAACATGATTACTTTAACACCTGTTGGAAATGTTTTGAGAGTTAGAGTTACTTTACCAGTAAATTCATTTCCTTCTGGTACACCTGGAAATCTTTTAAACTATACTTATGAATTTACAGGGTTTAAAGATACAAGCGGATATACATTCCATTTCCTAACTAATGCTGAACAAAAACAAAGTGATAATGTTAAATTATTAAAAAGTTCTAAATATCCTTCTGAAATTGAATACGATAGTAAAACAATGATTTTAACTGATAATGGTAAAAGAGATTTATTTAATAACTTTATCCAATTAGGTTTCTCTTACAACGCAAATTACTCTAGCTGAGAAGTTAAATTAAAATCTGTTGATAATGTTAATGGTACTTTGGTAATTGATTATATTAAATATGTTGACACAAGTGTTGGAGCAGATTTTCCAGAAGAATTAAAGAATGTATTAGGTAATACAACTTTAACTGAATTTAAGAAATTAACAGATAATTTTAAAACACCACCTAAAATGATAAAGTATGTTGGAAACCTTACTCCTCCAGGGCTTTGAAATGAATATCAAACTCTTTTAAATAATGGTAATCCTGAACAATCAACTTTGATTAAAAGTCTAACTTATGGATTAGCTAATCCAAAAAACCTTGATATAAAAGTTACAAATTTGGGAACTTCAACAAAAGATAAAAAGTTAAATCTTGAAATCAGTTTAAAAGATGATGCCATAACAAATTTAATAGTGAATGGTAAATATTTAACTTTAGACAAACAAACAAATGATAGTCTTAAAAAATCTCTAAATGATGTTTATCCATATAATGTAACTTGAGAAATTGATTCGCAAAGTTATGTATTTGAATGAGATACAAACAATAATAAAGAAGGAGTTACAGAAACTGACAACTCTTTATCAATTGATATAGAAAAAGCAAAGTATGATTTCATGAACTCAGATATGTATGTTGATGAAGTTAAAGACCAAGACTTACTTTCTTTATTTACATTACAAAATTATGAAATTTCTAAAAGTCCTGAAATTAGTAGAAACAGAGCTGCTGGAACTATAACAATAGTATTTTCAATTAATCAAGTTGACCCAGGACAAGGGCAAACAAGAGTTGCAATATATAATGATGGTTCTGATAGTATTTCAGATAATCAAAAGATTATATTTATTAAAAACTTCAAGATCCCTTTTAGTCCAGTTACTCAATACATACCAGCAATAATTTTAAGTATTGCTTTAGTAGTTTTAGTTTTAATTATTATGATGTTAATTACTAAGAGTAGAACTTCAGTTATTGAAAACCCATTATCTAGAAAAAGAAAGAAATTTAAAAAACTTACTAGAATCAAAAAATAATTAAATCTGTTTTAACCTATGACTCTTATTGAGTTATAGGTTTTTGTTTTTTTAAGCAATTGATATACTTATCAAAAAAAATTATAATTAGTTAAAGTGTTATTTTTAACGGTGATATATTATGAGGATTAAAAAGAAAAGAATATTATCTACATTAATATTAAGTGGTCTTTTAGTAACTTCAGTAGGTTTTTCTTTAAGTGGAAATTTAGCTTCAAACAGCTCAAATAGCTTAATCCAAAAGAATGCTAGCGTTACAAACCAAACAGAAGTTAAAAATAACTCAGTGATTCCAACTTTTGGTCAAGATAATAAAAACCAGTCAAACATTACACCAAATGGAATTTTAAGTGTTCACAACAATGTTGTTAATTTAACTTTATATAATAATATTGCAGCTTGAAGTTTTAATATTATGAATAGTAACTTCATGCTTCAATTAAATGGTGGTACAAGACCTAGTTCAATTTCAAATGTAGGTGTTAAGTATAACACTTATACCAAAAACACAATTTTTGTTTATGGTGTTGGTCATTATCCAGCAAGTGGTGATAATCAGCAAGCAAAAAGTGTATCATTTCTATTTCAAATTAATTTGAGTTCTGGTACTCCATATTTATTAAATAATAATTATTCAGCATCTATACTTACATCGACAAAAAATAGTAATGCTTTAAATAATTCCATTGACTGAGTTGTATTAAACCAGAATGATGGGACGTTTTTTGTCTTTTCTAAATCTCAAAGTACAACACAAAAAACGATTACTAAATTTAGTTCAATAAATTATTCTAGTGTAAATATAGATAGTACTAATTTAGTCACATTATTAAGTGGTAATAAATTAATTAATGTTGCAAATTTATATGGTAATTATTTTTCTGTTTCTACTGTAAGTAGTCAGCAAACTAATGGTTCAAATAATGTAGATTTCTATATCCTTGACTTTAACTTGACTCAGCTCACTGCAAAACAAACAATTAATTCAACAAATAATGTTGAAAATTCAATAGCTGATCCAATAGCTTTTAGTAATTCAAATAGTTCTAATATTACAATTGTTTTGCCTTTTTTAACAGATGGTTTTACAAATGACATTGACGTTGCTAAAAAAATGAATATTTTTAGATTCAGTCCTAATGAAAATGATTCAACAAATAGCGGAAAAAAGAAAATAGAAATGGCTTCAATTGAAATAGGAAAATCAGAAAATACTGCAAATGGCGGTTCTCCTTCTAATCAATATGCTTATGGTTATAGAATTGATCAAAAAAACAAAAGACTTTTTGTTTCAACTGTTGATAACAATTCACAAAAACTTTTTTGCTATATACTAGATGATTCTGGTAAGTATTCTACAGTTTATGAAGTTGCAAACTTTACATCAAATGGAGCAACTAAAGCTGGAGAAAAAAAACTTAGTAGTTTCTTTATAGTTAATGATATAAATGTTGATACAAACAGTTATTTAATTAGAGAAGAATTAACATTTGCTAATGGAACAAAAGATTTGCTATCTGCTGTTAATTACTTTAAAGGAAAAATTACTATAAACGGTAATGCTACTTTATCAGATGTTGGTGCTCTTGATGTTTATTCTTTAAAAGATATTAATACTTCAATTAAAGAAGAAAAACTTGATCAGCATTTACCATCAGATCTTACTGAAGACAAACTTATTAAGATGGTTAAACTTGTTAATTCAAAAGGACAAGAAATTACAGGTGTTACTAAAACATTATCACCTTCATCTCCGAATATATTAAATGATACAACAGGTAGTATTAATGTAGTAATTCAATATTCTGTAAACAATTGATGAAATCCAGCAACTTCAATTAGTTTTAGTTTTCCAATAGCTACAAGTGGTTTTTATACAAGAAATTCATTAAGTTTTAAATTGGTTAAAAGTGCTAATGATGATTCATCAAAATGAAATCAAATAAATGCACTTAAAAATAAGTTGCCATCAAAGGTGACAAAACAAGAGATTATGAAAAGTTTTTATGTAACTGGTGCAAACCTTAAAATTAATGATACTCACATATCTATTACAACTACGCAAACAGATGGTAAAAAAAACCTTGATGTAGCAACCCAATCTACACCGATTCAAGTTATTGCAGATGATGATAATGGTACTTTATTAATTAATTACAATCTTACAAGTATATCTTCGTCAAATATACCAGTAGACAACATTATAGGTTCTTATAGATACAGTGGATTTTTAAGAACAGGTGGATGAGATAAAGTAACTTTAAACACTAATATATTTAGTTCTTTAAAGAAAAATAAATTAGCTTATCAAATAACTAAAAAAGAAATTATTGATTCACTTAATTTAAGTTCTTATTACTCTAGAGGTGAAGATGATTGAGAACTAATAATTGATAATGCAGATCAAACAACAGAACAATTTAAAGAAAACATTATTAATGGAACAATGAGTTTCACAATAAAATATAAAGCTACTAAAAATGGTGTTCCAGATAGCATTCCAGCTGAGAACTATACAGTTAAAGTTGGGGGAACTGGAAATGCAGATGGAAATGGATTTATGACTCTTGGTGAATATGTTGGAAATAAGATTACACTAGATTCAAGGAGAATGAATGAGTTAACTTCTTCAATGAATACTGAAGATATTAAAAATAGTATTAATAATATAATTAGTGATTATTCAACTGCAAAAAATAATTGGGTTGATGTATCAAATCAGTTTAGTTTTACATTGGATAATAATCAATCAACAGACACTAAACTTGTTTTCACTGGTACTCCAAATAATGAACTAATCACAAACATAGATGTGATTTCAAATAACGATAAAGTTAAATTAAAACTTGATAAAACTTTTCAAGATAAATTGCTAGGAAAACAACCGAATCTATTTGATGACATTAAAAAGATAGACGTCAACGCAAACATCACTGTGCACAATTGAAACCACGGTATTTCAAATTCAATAAATAATGTTACATATAGAGATTTATTTGCTGGTTCAAGTCCAGATAACATGAAATATAATTATGTTCTTCCATCTACATTTGTGGATTCTTTTGAGAACAATCAAGAATATGGAAAAATAGAATTTCAAAAAACTTTTAACTTATTAAAAGAATATTCAAAACTTAATGAATCAGGACAAATTGATAAAACTGATGTTATATATTATGAAATTAAATATGTACAATTAATTCCTGATAATGAAAGTGGTTTAGTCATTGTTAATTATACAGTTGAATATCCTAACATTAAAAACTCTAGTGGATTCACAGTAACAATAAACCCACAAATGGTAATATCTGGATTTAAAACAACTGGACAAGTAAAAGGTGATTTAAATATTATCCTTCTTTCAGTTGTTATTAGCTTAGTTGTTTTAGCAATTTTCACAATTGTGATCATGAGAGTTAAGAGAAATAAATTTGTTAACGCGAACAAGAATAAAGGTATTAAATATAGTAAAATTAAGAAGGTAAAATAATTTAATTTAAGGAGGCAAATATGAGAAATATATTTAAGAAAATTTTTCCATCTATTTTAGCTAGTAGCTTCATATTTGTCTCTTCTTTTTTATCTCTTAATATTTTTTTAAACAACAACAATAATAAATATCAGTCACAAACAACAAATTCTAAAATAGCAGTTTCTCCAAAAAAAGTTACTAAAAATATTACTAATTTTTCCTCATACAATGCAATCGTTAATGAACCCACTTTTGAAAACATCCAAACTAACTTAGGATTTTTTGGGAAGACAGAAGATAATAAAAGAATAGTTCTAACATCTTTAGATGGTCTTATTATTTGAGAATTAGATCTTGTTAATGACTCTTCACTTAAACAATACTATAATACTGTTTATTCAATTGATGATATTAGTACTTATCAAATGCATTCTTGAACTTATATAGAATCCACAAAGAAACTTGTTGTTTTATTTGGGACATCTGATAATAAGAATATGTCTGTTTTTGCTGTTGATGCAGATTTTGGTAATCTATATCTTCCTTTTAAAGGAAACAATGGTGCATCAAATATCACTAGTAATATTGCTACAGTTAAAGATGGTTCTAATTTTGTTAACAAACTTTCTAATGGAAATATTTTTGTTTCAAAGAAAGGTGTTGAATCTCAAGTTATTGAAAATAGAACAATAGTTATGGTTTCAGATAGTGGTGTTGTTAGACTCGATCCTTCTTTCAACATGATAACAACAAATGGTAATGATAAACTACTTTACATAATTCCTGGTAGAGCAAATAGTAATATTAATCTTGCTGTCTTTTTAGACACCTCAAATAAATATAAAGCAACAGTTGTAAATAATGATTTATTAGGTGTTACAAATGGTAATAATGCTAGAATTGAAATTGATTTGGGCATAGTTTTTGAATCAGATACTTCAACATTTGTAACTTATGATGAATTACCAAATTTTGGTTTTCGTTACACAAAAGACAGTACTTCAAATTCTTTTGTAGTTTCAACTGTTGGAACAAACTCAAATGTAATTGTTGTAAACTATAATGGACAATCACACACTTTATCTAAGGGACCAAGTAAATCTCTTTCTACAAGAGATAGTGGTGATTATGCAAAATATATTTCATATGACTTAACAAACAACAGATTATATATATCTAACTCAAAGTCAAAAAATGGGAACGTAGTTTCATATGTAGATATTGCAAATACTGGTTCATCTCTTAACTATAGAGTCGTGTTAAATAAACTAACTCCATCAGGTTCTGATGGAACAATTGATAATCCATTAATCATTGCTCCAATAAATGGTTTTAGCAATGCTAACCCTCCATTTGTTTTTATGGATAAAACTCAACAAAATAAATTATTTTCTATTAAATCAAATAACTTTGGAGTTATTGAACAAAGTCCATTAAAGTTTAATAAATGGAATGATCCTGTTGATGCATTTAAAAAAAATGCAATCTATAAAAACAAAATGCCTTCAAATATCCAGGCATCTGAACTAACAGGGTTTCTAACTTTTGCTAATAACACATCAACTAATAATGGTGCTATTAATGTTTCAGTTTCATCAATTAGTGGAAACAATGACCTTGGAACATTAGATTATAGATATACAGTTTCTTATACTAATTGATGAAATGGATCTAGAAATTCATTTGTTATTCCAGTACATATTGATGGGTTATATAACTACAGCAAAATTAATATAAATTTTGTGACAATTGATACTGAACAAAATAACACTAAGTTTGAGGCAATTAATAATTTAAAGAAAACTAAACGTGCAAGCCAAATTACAAAGCAAGAGGTTATAAATAATTTCTTTATTGCTGATATAAGAGATAAAAATGGTAATGTTTATAACGTGACACAAAATGATATAACTCTTACTACAGCTAATAATGACTATACACTAAATGTAAGAATTAAATTAAGCAATGCAAGTTTCCCTACAGGAATTGCTGACAATAGATTAACTTTCTCACAGTCTTTTTCTGGGTTTTTATCACTAGATGGTTATGAATCTCATTTCTTATCTTCTGTAGAACAAGATAGAAACCCAAATATTAGATCATACAAAGAAAGTAGATATGCAACAGATATCTCTAAGATGGCAGAAGATGCTGATAAAACAAAATTAAATAACGCAGGTAAAAAAGAAATATTAGATAACTTTGTTACACTTGGTACTATCTATGATAGAAATCCAGAGAATTGAGAAATTAAAGTTTCTAATGCAAGTATCTACAATGGTCAATTAACAATTGATTATATTAAATATGTAAAACCTGATTTACCAGCAACATTCCCAGAAACTAAAAAAACAATTGTCAAATCTCCAGTTACTATATATGGTTTTAAAATTATTCAAGACAACTATAATATCAATTTAAGTATGGATAGTTATTATGGTGTTAAAAATCCAAGTGAAGTTTGAAAAGAGTGAGATGATGCTGTTAAAAATAATACAGATTTAAGAAACACAACTCTTGGTAACTATTTGAAATTTCCTTTAGTTGATGATTTAAAAAATTTATCTATAACAGCATCTAACTTAGATTCAGCTGATAAAGATAAAAAGCTTGATTTACAAATTTCTATTAAAGATAATGTTCCAACAAATGTTTATTTTGATGGACAACAAGTTAAATTTAACAATGAATTAAAAAATGCTATTAATAGTTCTTATCCAAATATTTATCCTTATAAAGTAAGTTGAAGTATTTCTACAAGAAATTATGATTTCTCATGAAATGTTCCAAGTCAAGAAGATGGAATTACTGTTTCAGTAAATAGATTAGAAGTTGATCTTGAAAAAGCAAACTCAATAGGAAACATTAATAAGAATATGTATGCTAACCAAGTAAGTGATGAAGATGTGATAAGTTTAATTTTGCTTGAAAACTATACAATAGGTAATGATTTAAAAATTATTAAAAATAATACTTCAGGTGTAATTGTTGCTACATTCTCACTAGTGCAAATGGGGCAATTTACTTATGATAATGTACTTAACAGTTCAGCTAAACCATTAGACACTTCAGGACTTAACACTAAAACAATATTAATCACAAACTTTAAAATTCCTTTAAGTCCAATAACTCAGTATGCATTAATCTTGTCTTTATCAATCACAGCAGTTGTATTATTTATTATCATTGTTTCTATAATCATTAAAAAAAGATATAGTCATTATTCTAATCCGTTGGTTACTAACAACTTAAACCTTTCTAAACAAAAGCAAAAGATGGAAGGAAAACATGAAAGTAAAAAAGGATTAGACAAAGACTTCTTAAAACAAATTAAAGAAGATGAAGAAGTAAGTTTTATTAGTAAAAAAGATGATGGTAATAAATCTAAAGATATTAAATTAAATTCATTTGCTAATTCAATAAAAGAAAAGAAAAATAGAAAGAATAAAAACAAATTCTTATCTAAATTCTAAACAAGGTTTTATCCCTTGTTTTTTTATTTATAAGAGTTTAACTATTTTTCTATATAATTTATAATTAATAAGTATATAAATCAGGTAAAATTATGAATTCTATAAATAAAAAAAACGAAAACAAAGAAAAAGTAATAAATGAAGTTAAAATAAATGAAAAAAATAAAGACAATAAAAACAATAAAGACAATAAAAACAATAAAAACAATAAAAAGTCAAAAATAGAATTTATAAGTAAGTTTAAAAATGACGATGCTAAAGAATTAAAAAGAAATAAAATTATCAAAAAGATAAATTCTCTTTTTTCAACAGTGAATAGTTTAACTGGAAGTTCTAAAAAAGAGAATATGAAAAAAGCAAAGAAATCATATAAAACTATTTTTAACCTTATAAGAAAACTTGAAAAGATAAAACTTAAAAGACAATTCTCTGCTTTGCCAAATGATATAGTAATTCAACTAACTGGTGTTTATAAATACTATAGTTCTCCAACAATGACAACAATGATTTTAAAAAACATTGATCTTATTGTTAAAAAGGGCGACTTTGTAGTTATCTTAGGTCCAAGTGGTTCTGGTAAAACTACATTAATGAACTTAATATCTGGTATTGATAAACCAACATATGGTGAAGTTAATGTTGCAGGATTTGAATTACATAATTTAAGTAATAATAACTTAACTGCTTTTAGAAAAGATGTTATAGGTTATGTGTTTCAAAGATATGGATTATTGCCAAACCTTACTGTTTTTGAAAATGTATTAATGGGTTCATATTTAGGTAAAGATACATACTCAGAACAAAAGTTTAAAGAAGACATTGATAAAAATATTGATGCTAAAAACTTTTATAGTGGAAAAGAAAATGAAATTATTTCCAAGATTATTGATACAGTTGGCTTAACTGAACAAACAAATAAATACCCATATGAGTTATCAGGTGGGCAAAAACAAAGAACTTCAATTGCTAGAACAATAGCAAAAAATCCTTTAATCATTTTTGGTGATGAACCAACAGCTGCTGTTGATGAAAAAATGTCAAAATCAATTATTGATTCTTTTGTCAGAATAAATGATGTATTGAAAACTACAATAGTAATGATCACTCATGATGAGAGAATTGCTAATTATGCAAATAGGGTAATATATCTATTGGATGGTGTTATAAATAAAGTTATAGAAAAAGAAAGAGGAGAGGTTATAGTTAATGAAACTAAAGAAGCTTAAAAAAAGAAGTAAGATACTTGTTAAAGCAAAAGTTATTGCTGAACAAGTAGAAATGAACCGCGAAGAGTATTCTAAACTTTCCATTAGCGACTTAAAGATTAGAACAGATTATTTAGTTAATGGAATTCAAGAAAATAAATTTGGTATTGATGACATCGTTGTTGATGCTTTTTCTATTGCTAGAGAAATAATCTTTAGAGTTTATGGAATGTTAGCCTATCCTGTACAAATCATGGGTGCTTATGTAGCACACTGTGGTGACTTTGCTGAAATGTATACTGGTGAAGGTAAAACTGTTACCATCATGTTAGTTTCATTTTTAAACGCTCTTGCAAAGCGTGGGGTACACGTTGTTACTGTTAATGAATACTTGGTTCAACGTGATGCTGAGATTGCATCAAAAGCTTTTGAACCTCTTGGAATAACCGTAGGTTATAACACTTCTCAACTTTCAAAAGAAGTTAAAAAAGAAATGTTCTCAAGAGATATCACATATACAACTAACTCAGAATTAGGTTTTGATTATCTTAGAGACAACATGGTAAGAAGTATTTCTGAAAAAGTTATTAGAGAATTATTCTTTGTTATTGTCGATGAAGGTGATTCTGTTTTAATTGACGAAGCTAGAACACCATTAATTATTTCTGGTATGCCAAAAGAAGATTATTCGCTTTATTTAGATGTTGATAAAGTTGTATCTTCATTAAAACCAGAAGATTATTTTATTGATCTTGAATCAAATACTATTTCATTAACAGATACTGGTACTCAAAAAGTTGAATCTTTTTTCAATTTAAAAAATTTATATTCTGTTGAGTCAAGTGAAATTGTTCACAAGGTAACAAATGCATTAGTAGCACACTATGTTTTTGCAAATGGTAGAGAGTATATTGTTAAAGGTAACAAGATATATTTAGTTGATCAGTTCACAGGTCGTGTGCTTGAGGGTAGAAGTTATAATGCTGGATTACAACAAGCTATTCAAGCAAAAGAAAGAGTTCAAATTGAACCTGAAAATGTTGTTATGGCAACAATTACTTATCAATCGTTCTTTAGATTATATAAAAGACTTTCAGCATTTAGTGGTACAGCCATGACTGAAGCTGAAGAATTTTTAAAAATCTATAACATGGTTGTTGTTAGAATCCCAACCAATAAACCAATTATAAGAATAGATAAACCAGATTACATCTTTGGTACAAAAGAAGTTAAATGAAATCACGTTATTGAAGAAATTGTTAGACGTCACCAAACTGGACAACCTATTCTTGTTGGTACTTCTTCAGTTACTGACTCTGAATTAATTCACCAAAGATTAAAAGAAATGAAAATTCCACACGAAGTTTTAAATGCTCGTGATAATTCAAAAGAAGCTGAAATTGTAAAAAGAGGTGGACAACTTGGAGCTATTACAATTTCAACAAACATGGCAGGTCGTGGTACAGATATTAAAGTTGCACCAGAATGTTTAAAACTTGGTGGTCTATATGTTATTGGTACAGAGCGTCATGAATCTAGAAGAATTGATAACCAATTACGTGGTAGAACTGGACGTCAAGGTGATCCTGGTGAATCAAGATTTTTCACTTCACTTGAAGATAGTATCTTTAAAAGATTTGCAAGTGATAGATATGAAAAAGCCGCTCAAAAACTTGAAAACGAATTCCATGATTGGTCTTTCTTTACTTCATTTTTAAACAGAACTCAGAAAAAGATTGAAGGTTTAAACTTTGACGTTAGAAAAAACCTAATGGATTATGATCATGTTTTATCTTTACAAAGAGAACTTGTGTATAAACAACGTGATCAAATTCTATTAGAAACTAAAAACTTAGATATCATCAATAACATGTCTAAAGAGTATGCAACTGATTTGGTATATCAAAACAAAAATGTTGATAACTCAGCAATCATTGATCATGTTAAATTGTGCGAATTAATCAATACTAAGTTTTTAAAGTTTGATTATTTTAAACCTGAAGATTTTGAAGGTTTGGTTTTAGCTGATGCTAGAGATATTTTAGTTAATATCTTTAATATAATAGTTGAAACTAAAACAAATATCCTTAAACAAATTAATGCTTTAAATGTTATAGGTGAAATTTTACTTGTTAACTTAGATCAAAAGTGAACAACTCACATTGATAAAATGACAAAACTTAGAGAAGGTGTTAACTTAAGATCACTTGAACAAAGAAGTCCTTTAAACATTTATATTGAAGATGGAAACAATCTTTTTGAAAAAATGAAAAGCGACATTGTAAGAGATGTTATTAATGGAATATGTGAATTAAATCTTCCAAATGAATCTAATGAGATATCTGAAGCATTACAAAAAAATAATGTTAAAGATCTATCTAAAAAAAAAGTGAATGAGCTATCAATCCAAGAAAACAATCTGGATCTAAACAACTATGATAATGATTATCATGAAGAAGAGATTGATGAACATGAATTATTTATAGAAACTCCACAAACTCCAGATAAGTTTAAAAATGTTGATCCAGAATCACTTGTACCAAATTATTTAATTGGTGAAGATGGTGATGTTGTTAACATGAAAAACATGGAAGAAACATTACCAAATCAAGAAGAGCATTTAAACTCATATTATGAAAACTACATGGATGATACAGATTATTCAAGTTATGAACAATTTGATGATAATTTAAATAATAATGATTTCTATGAAGCTCAGCCAAACATTGAGGAATATAAAGATGAATATAAATTTAAATTTGATGACATCTTTAAAAAATCACCTAAGAGTGAATTAATAGATGAATCTTATTCAAATAAACCATATCTAAGAATTAATGAAGTTTTAGAAGATGTTGTTAATGATAGTGAAAAAGAAACATTAACAGATAGAGAATATATTCCTTTAGATAAATATATATCAAATCTTAATGATAATAATTTTGATTATCAAAACGCAACTGAACCAGAAGATGCATTAAATCAAGAAAATAATTTAGATAATGATATTCTTTATGATTATGAGTTAAATGACGATGAAATTTATACAAGTAAAAGAATTTTAGACCTAGAGTATGATGATAAATTAAAAGACCTTTCATTATGAGAAGATGAAAAGGCAAGACTTAATGTTTTATTTAATAATGGTGTTGATCAACCTCAAGAAGATATTGATGATTTTGATAGACTATTATTAGAAGATGATGGTACAAATACTTTTGTTGAAAGTATTGAAAACAAATCAATAACAGAAGCATTAACAGGAGATCAAGAAAAAGAAGTGGAAGCTCAACCTGAATTACAAAAACCAAATAAAGACACTTCATATTACAGTCCAGCATCATTATCAAAAATGATCATTGATAAAGATGATCTAGTTGATATTCCAAAAGATCAATTAAAGAAAAATCCAAATACAGATGAAGTTGATTATGATACATTATTTAGTAGTTTTAAAATTGAACCAAATCATTTAAAAAATGATACAGAAATCATTAAAGAAATTGTAAACAATAATAAAAAGATCATTAAAAATAAAAAAACTTTTAATCAAGAGATAATTGATAATTTAAATGCAAAAAAATAGTTTTTGTTAATATATTGTATAATTATATTGAATGTTTTTTAAAATACATTTTGTGAAAGTGAGAATAATTAACCTATGCAAAATAATAATATTATCAGACCTAAATTTTTAGTTTTTCCAGAAATTAAATATGCAGCTAAACATGTTGCTAATTTAGTTTTAGAACAAATAAAAGCAAACTCTCATTCAGTTCTTGGTTTACCAACTGGTGGGACACCTGTATTTGTTTATAAAGAACTTATTAACTTATATAATCAAAACAAAGTTAGTTTTAAAAATGTAACTACTTTTAACCTTGATGAATATATCGGTTTAAGTGAAGCAGATTATGTTAATACTTATAGACACTTTATGAAAACTAACTTCTTTGACTTCGTTGATATTAATCCATCAAATGTTTATTTTCCAGCAAGTTATACAGATCCTGAAAATTGTGTTGCAGATTATACAGTGTATGACAATCTAATAGCATCTAAAAATTACATGGATTTATTAATCTTAGGTGTTGGTGAAAATGGACACATTGGTTTCAATGAACCATTTACAGATATCAACTCAAGAACACACCTAACTTCATTAACTGAAAATACAATTAGAAACAATAGTCAATATATTGCTCTGAATACTAAAACTCCAGTTCAAGCTGTAACAATGGGGTTAAGTACAATCTTATCAGCAAAGAAAATTGTTTTAATTGCTTTTGGTGCCAAAAAAGCTAACGCTCTTAGTAAATTATTTTTTGCAAGAGACTTTGAACAAGAGTTTCCAATCACAAGTTTAATTAATAACCCAAATGTTACAATCATTTGTGATAAAGAAGCTGCAAGTGCAATTATGTCTAAAAGAATAGACCCTAATCAACAAAATGTAAATTATCCAGATAACTCATATCCAGCACAAAATAAAAACCTTAATAATTTTGCTACTCCAAATAATAATGTTGATCCAAACGTGAATAATAACTTTGGACAATATGACCAATATGGAAACCAAAACTTCCAATATAGTGATGGTGGATATGATCAAGGTTACAATAACTTTAATCAACAAGATTACTATGGTTATGATAACCAATACTATGATCAAAGTTGATATGATCAAAATTATAATGATCAATATGGACAAGATCAATATGGACAAGATCAATATGATAACCAACAATATGATAACTATCAAGATGGACATTATAGTTATGATGATGGTTATAATGGTCAATATCCAGATCAAGAATACTATGATAACAATAATGGCGGTCAACAATAATAATGGATTTATTCCATTATTTTTTATTTATACATATCTTTGTGTTACTTTTTAAATTAAATGCAGAGCCATAATATATAATAAACTTTGATAGTGTTAGGTGAGGTTTTAATATGAAAAGAAAATTTTTTGTTACAGCATATACTTTTGATGACTTATTGTTAGTTCCAAACTATTCATCAATTCTTCCTAAAGATACTAGTTTGAAAACTAAATTAACTAAAAGAATTAGTTTAAATATTCCAATTGTTTCAGCTGCTATGGATACTGTTACTTCGTATGAAATGGCTAAAGTTATGACATTACTTGGCGGAGTTGGAGTAATTCATAAAAATATGTCTATTGAAGAACAATCTAACATTGTAAAAGAGTTAAAAAATTATGTTGTAGATACTGAAAAGTATCCAAATGCTTGTTTAACTTCAGATAATAAATTATTAACAGCTGCTGGTATTGGTGTTGCAGTTGATGCATTAGAAAGAGCTAGTGCTTTAGTTAATGCAGGAGTTGATGTTTTATTTATTGATTCAGCACATGGACATACTTTCAATGTGATTGAGCTTTTAAAAAAGCTTAAATCAATATATCCACAAGTTGATATAGTGGCAGGAAATATTGCCACAGGGATTGCTGCAGAACAATTAATTGAGGCTGGAGCTGATGCAATTAAAGTAGGTATTGGTCCTGGAAGCATTTGTACAACAAGAATTGTTAGCGGAATTGGTGTCCCTCAAATGACAGCCATTTTTGATTGTTATGAAGTTGCTTCAAAATATAATATTCCAATCATTGCTGATGGTGGAATAAGATACTCTGGTGATATAGTTAAAGCTTTAGCTGGTGGAGCTGATGTTGTAATGGTTGGTTCTTTACTTGCTGGAACAGATGAAGCACCAGGTGAAAAAATAATTATTAACAATAAAGAATATAAACAATACCGTGGAATGGGAAGTTTAAGTGCTATGCAAAAAGGAAGTGCTGACAGATACTTCCAAGCTAATAACCAAAAATTTGTTCCAGAAGGAATTGAAAGTTTAATTCCATATAAAGGAAAAACTGAAGATGTAATATATCAAATAACTGGTGGTATAAGAAGTGGATTGGCATATTGTGGAAGTGTTGATTTAAAAATGTTAAAAGAAAAAGCTAACTTTATTGTTCAAACAGTTAATGGATTAAAAGAAGCCCACCCACATGATTTAGAAATTATCAAAGAATCTCCAAACTATTCAAAATAAAATTAATGAGGAAACTTTATGAAACATGATCTAGTTTTAATTTTAGATTTTGGTGGACAATATACACAACTTATTGCTAGAAGAGTTAGAGAGTGTAATGTTTATTGTCAAATTAAACCATTCGATATTGATATAAATGAAATTATTAGTTTAAAACCAAAAGCAATTATTTTATCTGGTGGACCAAGTGATGTTAATAATGATTTTGGTTACCAATTAAATAAGGACTTTTGAAATAAAATTAATGTTCCAGTTTTAGGAATATGTTATGGAATGCAGTTAATGGTTAAAAACAATGGTGGTGTAGTTTCAAATAATCATTCAACAGAATTTGGTAAAGTTGATATTGTCTTAAATAATAAATCAGAATTATTTTATGATATTAATCCTAACCAAAAATGTTGAATGTCTCATAATGATTCAGTTGCAAACACAAATAATAAATTTGTAGTGATAGCAAGTACTAATAATTGTAAATTTGCAGCAGTTAAACACATTGATAAAAAATGATATGGAGTTCAATTTCATCCAGAGGTTACTCACACTCCATTTGGAAAACAAATGCTTAATAACTTTCTTTTTCTAATAACTAATGTTAATCCAACATGAGAAGCAAAATCTATTATTGATGAACAAGTTACATTGATAAGAGAAACTATAAAAGATAAAAAAGCTATTTGTGCTTTAAGTGGTGGTGTTGATTCACTAGTTGCTGCTACTTTAGTTTCTAAAGCAATCGGTAAGAATTTATTATGTGTATTTGTAGATCATGGACTATTAAGAAAAAATGAAAAAGCTGAAGTTTTTAGAATGGTTAATAAAATTGGTTTAAATGTTAAATTTGTTAATGCAGAACAATTATTTTTAAATCAACTTAAAGGTGTGAAAGAACCAGAACAAAAAAGAAAAATTATTGGTAATCTTTTCATTAAGGTATTTGAAAAAATTAAAAGCGAACTTGATGACTCTTATCAATTTTTAGTACAAGGTACAATTTATCCAGATATTGTTGAAAGTGGGAACAAAACAAATAAAACTATTAAATCTCACCACAATGTTGGTGGCCTTCCAAAGGATATGAAATTCAAATTGGTTGAACCGCTAAAAGAATTGTTCAAAGATGAAGTTAGAAGTGTAGGACTTTTATTAAACTTACCTAAAGAAAATGTTTACAGACAACCATTCCCAGGACCAGGACTTGGTGTTAGAGTAATTGGTGAGGTTTCTAAAGACAAGCTTGATGTATTAAGAGAAGCTGACTATATTTTTAGAAATAAACTTATGCAAACTTGTAGTAAACTACCATGACAATATTTTGCTGTCATTCTAGATAGTAAAAGTGTTGGGGTTGTTGGGGACAATAGAGCATATGGGTATACAATTTGTTTAAGAGCTGTTGATACAGAAGATGCTATGAGTTGTGAATGAAGTAAAATCGACTTAAACCTGCTTGCAGAAATTAGTTCATTAATTACAAATAAAATTCCAAAAGTTAACCGTGTGGTTTATGACATTACAAATAAACCGCCTGGAACAATTGAATGAGAATAATTGGATTACAAAATGATTAATGCAATTATTAAAAGTAATAATGGTAATTCTATAAATACAAATAATACTACAAGTTATTACACAGACGAAAGATATTATTATTTGGTAAATAACTTTATAGATAAGCAATTAAAACAAAATTCTAAATTGACATTTTTTGTAATTAGTTACATGTTTAGAAGTGGAAATTATAAACATTACACTTCTTCAATTAATAGCAAATCAATTTGAATATGAATTGCTGATATATTTTGTTGATTGTGTATGATTGGTTTTTTTGTGTGTTTGATAACTGGAATTGCTACACCAATTGTCACTGCAATTAAAACTATTGATATAAACAAAATTATTACAACACCTTTAGCAATTGGATTATTGGTTATAACTATATTATGTTTTTTAGTAAGTAGTTTTTATATTTATATAATGACAAAAGTTGTATCTAAAAATAAGACATTAACAATTCAAGATTTTGTAACTAAAAAAATTAATTATTTACTTAAAGTGTCATTTGTCTCAGATATTAAATCAACATTAAAAATAAATGAAAAACATCAAGAACAAATTGTACTTGATAATATTGATAAACTAGATGCTAAAACAAAATGAAATCTTTTGTGAATTCAAAACACACTTTATTCAATTTTTAAAAACTATAATATTATTTTGAAAATCAATAATTTATCTCAACAAGAATTTGATGAATTATCTCTTATCATTAAAAACGATTTTAGTAACATTAAAATAGAAACTTTAAGCTAGCTAGATTACTCTAATGTGATCTAGTTTTTATTGTACTTTGAAAATAAATCTATAATCTAATTGCAATTAATTTTGTTTATAATTAATAATTGGGGCAAGTAATGAATTTTAAAACAACACTGTGATTAAACTATTTAAGACCAAATATTTTTGTCAAAGATATTTCACAAATAGACATCCACTCCTTAAAAACAAATGGTATTAAGCTTGTGATTTGTGATTTAGATAATACATTAGTTCCACACTTTAACAAGTTTCCAAATAAGTATGTTTTTGATTTTATAAACAAGATTAAAAGAGAAGGACTACTTATTATCATTGCTTCAAACAACACAAAGAAAAGAGTTACAACATTTGTTAACCAACTTCAAAAAACAATTAGCGTCGATGGTTTTTTATATAATTGTAAAAAACCATTTACAAGAAAGATAAGAAAAGAAATTGGTAAATTTAATATTACATATAATGATGTTGTAGTTATAGGAGATCAATTCATTACAGATATTTTTCTTGCCAATAGGCTTAAATGTAAAAGCATTCTAGTATTACCAATGGTTGATTCAAATAAAAGTGTTTCTAGCAATTTGCTTTTAAAAATCTTAGAGAGCTTTATTTATAAAAAATTACAACATGAAAAATATATAGATAACAAATTTGATAATGGAAAGATAAATGATGAAATCGAATTATTATAATAAAAAGTGTAAAGGGTGTGGACAGTTTTTTTCAGATGATATCAACAGCCCTTCCTATGTTGTTAATCCAAATGAAAATACATTATATTGCAAAAGATGTTTTCAAATTAAACACTACAAAAAAATAAATAATGAACGTGTTGATGAACAAAAAATTATAGAAGCAATTAATAATATTGATATTAAAGATAATTTCTTAATTGTGGTTGTTGATCTATTTGATATTTATAACACCTTGATTGATCAATATAAGGATTATAAAAATAAAATTATTGTTATAAATAAACTTGGGGTCTTACCAAAAAAATTTAATTCTAATATTACTTTAGAAAAAATTAGTAAAATAGTAGATTCTAAAAATATCTTATATAAAGACATAATTCTTTATGATTCAATTAACCATATTAACATCAATAGAATATACAAATATATTAATGAAGTATCTAGAACTAAAAAAATAACTTATGTATTTGGAAAAACAAATACAGGCAAATCCTCTTTAATAAATGCTTTATTAAAACTAAATAAAGAAAAAGATCTTTTAACAGTTAGCCCATATAAAAACACAACTCTTAATTTATCCAAAATAACAATAGAAAGAAATACTATAATAGATACACCAGGAATTCCAAATCAAGATTCACTTTTAAATCTTGTATCTGAAAAAGATATAGATAAGATAAACAATAATACAAAGTTTGTCTCTAAGAACTTTCAAGTTAAAAACAATAACCAAACTTATTTTGTTGAAGGATTATGTTATTTGAATGTTAAATCAATATATGATAATGCAAGTATTAACTTTTATATCAAACAAAACATAAAAGTTCACAGTACAAAGTTTGACAAAGTTAACAACGTTTTAAATAACCAGAAAAAAATATTTAATATCAATTTGGTTCAAAAAAATTTAAAATTTATTAAACACTCATATAAATTAAATATAAATGTTAAGTACAATATTTTTCTTAATGGATTGTGTTTAGTATCATTGAAGAATGTTGAAATAATAGAAATATATTTACCTGAAAAAGTTAATGTTTATATTACAGACAACGCAGTAATATAGAAAGGAATATTATGAACAAGAAAAAACTTATTATCTTTGGAGGCTCATTTGACCCAATTCATAAAGGTCATTTAAAAATAGCTCTTAAAGCTTTTAAAAAAATAAAAGCAAATAAACTATTTTTTGTCCCTTGTAAAAACCATCCTCAAAACAAACATCTTAGTGCTAGTGATCAACAAAGAATTGATATGATTAAACTCATGATTAAGGGGATTAATAACTTTGAAGTTTGTGAATATGAACTAGGGTTAAATGATGTTTCTTATACGATAAATACAATTAACTACTTTAAGCAAGAATATCAAGACTATGATTTGTATTTACTAATTGGGTATGATCAATTAAAAAATTTCAAATCATGACATGAGTATAAACAGATCCTTGAATCTGTTAAATTGATTTGTCATAAAAGAAAAATTGAAAAGGATGCAATCATTCCAGAAGATATTCCTTTTATTAAAATTGGATTTACAAATATAGATGCTAACTCTTCTTCATTAAAGATTTATCCCAAAAGTAAATTTCTTGATAAAGAGGTTGAAAAATATATTAATGAAAATGGAGTATATGCAATTGACCGTTTAAAAACTGTAATGGGTGAATATAGATTAGAGCACTCAATTAGAGTAGCAGATCTTGCAAGAAAAATAGCCAAAGAAAATAAATATTATACTTTATTAAATAAAGCTTATGTTGCAGGACTTTATCATGATTATGCAAAAGAATTTAAAGAAGATGTAATTTTAAAATATGCTAGAAAATTAAAGATTAAAAAATTTCCATCATGAAAAGTTCTTCATGGCCCAGTTGGAGCTTATATTTTAAGAAAAAGATATAACATTGATGACTATCAAATTTTAACTGCAATTAGAAATCATGTTATTCCAGAAGATAAATCTATTCTTGTTAAAATTATTTATTGTGCAGACAAATTAGATGTTAGAGTAGATGGTGAATTACCAGAAAGAAATAAATTAATTAAAATCTGTAAAAAAGATATTAATGAAGGTTTTGATTTAGTTGTAAATAAATTAAAGGAAATATATGGAAACTAAGATCATTGGTATCATTATTGCTTTAGAAAATGAACTATATCAATTTAAATCAATCTTTGAAAAAGGTTTTAATGTTCATGTTTCGCTAGAACAAAAGTTTTATATCACATATCATAACAATAATATGTTTGTGTTTTGTTTTTCAGGAATAGGAAAAACAAATGCAGCAATGACTGCTTCTAACTTGATAAAAACATTTAATCCCAATGCGATAATTAATTTAGGTTCTTGTGGCTCATGTTTTAAAGATACATCAATAAAAGATATTTATTTAATAGATGATTTTTATTTTTTAGATGTTGATGCAACCGCTTTCAAATATGAATTGGGTCAAACTCCTAAAGAGTCACCATACTTTACATCAAGTGCTTTAACAAATGAAAAAATATTAAAGATTTTAAATGATCACAATATAAACATTAAAAAAGGTAAGTGTGGTACAAGTGATAGTTTTATCAATAAATTAAATTTTGAAAAAGTTAAAAATAAATTGTTTTCATTGGTAAGTTGTATTGATATGGAATCAACTTCAATAGCACAAGTTTGTTTTAAAACAAAAACATTATTTTCAAGTATTAAAATTGTTTCAGATAATTTAAACAATAGTGTTGTAAATAATGATGTTCAGTTTCAGGAAAATTTAAGTGATATATCAAAAATGCTGACTAACATTGTTACTTTGATCATTAATAATATTGTTATAAATTAATTATTATTATCTTCAATCATGTATTTCTAAGAACATATAGTTCTATATCATGAATGACTGAAGATATTTTTTATTTATATAGATTAATAAATTAACTTAGATTACTATAAAAAAAGGTACTTTTTGCTTAATAAAACATAAAATTTTATTATATAACATAATTTTGGATTTTTAACACAAAAATGATTTTTAATATTGAAAATGGATTTTTTTAAACTTATAATAATTTATGTATAGTGTTATCGAGGTATATATATGGACTATAAAAAACTAATTGTTTCTGAAGACAATAAATTGGTTCTAGAAGATTACAACTTAACTAGCGACGATGCTGAAATTCTAGATATTAACAAATCGTTAAGAGATGTAGCTACTGATGAAGAACTACAAAATTTTATTAAAGAGAATGCTATAGATCAATCAAAAGTTTACTTTATATGTGTTAAAGAAGATTTTGGAACAAATGAACAAATCATTGAAAATATTCCGGATGTTAAAAATGTTTACAAAGTAATTAAAAAAGTATTCAAAAAAAATAAAAATGTCTACTTCTTTGTTTACAACACATACTTAAAAAACGATATAGCTTTAAACCCTTCATTAGAAACTCCATCAATTTTTGATGCTCAAAATCCAGAAGTTAGCGATGTTGATAACTATGATGAAACAGCTAACTATCCAGAACAAAATGATTCTTATAACAAAGAAGAATATCAAGATAATTATGATGGACAAGATCAACAATACTATGAACAAGCAGAAGATAGTATTGTAAATCAAGGTTTTGATGCTAATGAAAATGCTGATGAAGTTTATGCTCAAGTTAACCCTGAAGAAGAACAATATTATGATGGTAATGCTGACACATATGATAATAGTGAAATCCAAAAGGATGACTTAATGCAAAATGAAGAAGATGTTCAATTTGTAAATGATGAAATCTTAGCTGATGATATTGTAGTTCAAAATGATTTTGATAATGGAATAACTTCTCAAGAAAACTTTGATGATGTAATAGATGGTAACTGAGATGACAATGTTGAAATTGTAAATCAACCAAGCGAACCAGAAGTTATGTTTGCAAGTGAAACACCAGCTGAAATCATAGAACCATCAGAAGAAGAGGATTTAAATATTATTGATCAAACTCAATCAGATGAAAATATTGATTGAAACAACATCGAAGTAATCGAGACAGATGAAAACCCTGATCAAGAAATTGTTGAAGTTGAAACTATTCCTGTTGATATGGTTGATTCAACTAATAATGATTCTTGAGGGGACATGGAATCTTCTAACAATGTATTTGAAAACGATATCATTGTATCTAACCAAAACAAAACTCCTGATGAAATCAAGTCTTTTGATACATTAGAAAGTCTAACTGAGATAACAGATAGTTCTGTTAGAGATGGCTCTAATGAAATTTCAATTCCAGAATCATACTTTGACTCTGAAAATGAAAATCAACTTTCTTATGAAGATTACAATGAATTCCAAAATGATTATGAACTTAATGTTCATGCACTAAAATCAATCTATGATTTTATTTGAAGAATGTTAGTTTTAAACAACTACAACTTAAAATTAAATGATCTATTATATTTAGCTGTTAATAACTTAGATGCTTTCTCTATTGGACAAAGTGACTTTGTAAGACAAACAGCTAACAAAGCAGAATCACTATTTGATTTAATTTTACAATTAGACATTAAATTAGAATTTAACAACTCATTATTCTACATTTACTTAGCTGAATTCTTTGCAATTAGATCAAACAAAATAGTTGTTAACCAAAAATTTTTAAATACATTATCAATCTGAGTTGATAAATCTTCTAAAAACAAATTTGTACAACAAATTGAACAATTTGTTAACTATAGTACTGTTTACAACAAAAAAATTATCTTCTCATATTTTGTTGAGTTAGCTAACTTTATTAAAGGATGTATTCCATCAATTAAACCAAGTCTATCTTTGGTTGATGTTCACAGAATTTTAAGTAACAAATCTAAAAAAGTTAGAGAAGGAAATGTATTTGGATTTATTGTTGACAAAATTAATGAAGTGTTTGTTAAAAACGGAATCACTATTGAATCTGAATTAATTGACACTCCTGATAGTATTTTTGCAGATGAAAATGAAAAATACTCAGATGATGTTGAACAAAACTGAAAAACACAACTTTGTGAATTATACAAAAGACTTGTATTAAATATTAGAAACTACGTGTTATCTAAAGGTAATAATGAAATGGATATCTTTAACATCTACATTGATATTAAAGATCTAAGAATGTATCATTCACCACTAGGAGATGCAACTGCTTTATCTCCATCAACTATTCAATCACTTGAGTATGACAAAAATTATATTACTATAGGTGATGCATTTAACAGAACAAGTTCAATCGTTCCAAGCCAAAATTCAGAAATTGATTATGATAACTTTAGCAACTATATTGCACCAGCTATTGATGCAGCTAATAGTAATTTTGGCTCACCAGAATTAACAAATGGAGATGAAATTATGGAAAAAAAATATATTGATGAAACACTTATTCAACCAGCTGTTCCAAGATTTAGTGCAGCTGAATTAGAAGATTCTATGTCTAAAAGAATAGAAGAATACGAAAAGAAAATTAAACAAAACATTGAAAGAATAGAAGCTGAAAGAAAACAACTTAGAGAAAAAATGGAAGCTTTAAAAAATCTATAATACTATGAAAAATAATTATAGAAAGTCACTATCCAATTTATCTACAGTCGAAATTGATAAGCACTATTATGAGAGAAAAATTTCTTTTCAAGAAGAGTTAAAAACGCTTAGAAAAAAAACATCCAAGCATTCAGAAATTTAGAATATTATTTAGTAAAATGAACTGAATTAATACAAAAAGTGCAATACTCAAAAAATGGGTGTGCACTTTTTTGCTTTATCCATAGCTATTATATTTTAAAAGAATACGATGATAGTTTATAGAAATGGTTAAGTTATAATTAGACAAAATCATCCATAACTGGTATAAATTTTTTAATTTGGTTTAATATAAAATCTGTTGATGCAATAACTATTAAGTCATTAAGATAGAATATCAAGTTTAAAAAACTTTTAGTTTATAAACTAGGACATCAAAATGGGACACTCCAGAAAAAAGGAGTGTTTTTTAATGAGTAAACAATTAAGTAAAAATGAATGACTATATTATTTTGATTTG
>CASDXH010000007.1 GCA_949285105.1 uncultured Mycoplasma sp.
TCTTATTTCCAGATAGATTATGTGATATAAAATAGTTGTTATCAAGCGATTTAAAAGATAACCTAAAAATGAGTTTCTCCAAAAATCGCTACACTACCCCATACCCCATTGTGGAACTTATATTATTATTTTCTAATATTTTGGATTTTTATGTAATTTAATAGATTTTTGGTTTGTTATTCTTGTTTGGTAATATAAATTATTTATTGATACATTAATATAACACTTGTTATTTTTTTGATACAAATAGTAAAGTTGTCTTCTAGACAAAATCACTTGGAACCACGCACAATTATTTTTTTAAATAAATATTTTGATTCTTTCCAAACTTGTGTTATACTATTTATGTAAGAATCTTTTGAATAAGGTGAAATTCCTTTCTGGTAATTAGATTTATACAGTTTTTAATTAAACAAAAATAAATCTTAGCCATCAGTAAAGTCTAGGATGAAAAGGTTCAAAAAAAATTGTATGTGCTTAATCGCCTGTAGATTGACCATTATATAACTTTTTATTACTCCGCATCGTGTATGCGGATTTTTTATTGTCATAAATAAATATAAATTATAAATATTTGGTTTTTCCTTTAATCATATTCGTTTTAGGGAATAAAAATACACTAGCAATAGCTAGTGTATGAAACTTATATTTATATTAGTTAGTTTGGTAGTATGTGTTAATTGTTTCTATTTTTTCTGTTATCGAATAAGAAGCTGGTGCTTTACTATTTTTGAATGCTAATATACCACCACTTTTAGCTGTATCTTTTAATGAAGGTCTTAGTACTGAAATATAGTTATAGAAATTTCTGTATGCTGCAGCACTATTATCTTTTCTCTTATAAGAACTTATCATGAATCTATATTCTAAAGGTAGGTTTTGTTCTGTGTATTTTCCGGGTGTTGATTCACCTGGTACATGTGTTTTGTTTGCTATATCTAATACTTCTTGAGATGTATAAGTGTCGAAAGGGGATTCGTCACCTTTTGTTGCTGTTGCACCACCAGCATTTGGATTATAAGGGACTAAGTCAATAAACAATACTAATTGCACATTATTATTTTTAATTGTTGAGCTTGTATAGAAGCTTTTCATAAATGAACTTGTTGAGAAGTTTTGTTCATTAACTGTTAAATTTGTTCCGCTTTCTGCGTTTCCATTGGGCCCATAAAGAAATGATCTTACATCACTATTACTTGTTGTTCCATAAACAAATAAGTAATTACCTGAATTAAATGATGAACCATATACAGCATCTTTTACATTTAGATTAGTTTGTTGTAAAGTTGAATATTTTTCAGTAGTATAATTAGTACTTGATACTAATCTAACATTTTGAGATGAAATACTATTTGAAGAACAAGATGTTAAAACGAATGGTACAACAAGCGAAGAAGTTGTTAATCCTGCTGCCAAAATAAACATTTTTTTAAATTTCATAACACCTCTAAAAATATTTTTTAATATTATTAGTAATTATATAATATTATTATAAATTATGTATTGCTTACTTTTGAAATTGCTATGGAGTTTTTTATGAACAAACCGAAGAGAGATATATCAAAATATTTTTTACCAAGCATTAAAAACGCAAGAAAAAGAATTGAAGAATCTAAGATAGTTAGAGATAGTTTTAATATACCTGAGAATTTAGTTAACTATGGTGTTGGTAAAAAATTCCATATAAAAACTTTTGGTTGCCAATCAAATGTTAGAGACTCTGAAACTTTGATGGGTATTTTAGAAATGATTGGATATACACACACTGACTCTATTAATGATGCTGATCTTGTATTATTAAATACTTGTGCAGTAAGAGAGCACGCAGAACAAAAGGTTTTTGCAGATATTGGAGTTTTGGATAAAATAAAGAGAACAAACCCTAATTTCATTTTTGGAATGTGCGGTTGTATGGCACAAGAAGAATCTATAGTAAATAAGATTTTAAAAAGTAATAGTAACATAGACTTCATTTTTGGAACTCATAATATTCATAGAGTTTTAAACATTTTAGAACAAGTTATTTTTGAAAAGAATTTAATCATTGAAGTTTGATCTAAAGAAGGGGACATTATTGAAAATTTACCTTCATTTAGAAATAGCAACATCAAGGCTTTTGTAAACGTTATGTATGGTTGTGATAAGTTCTGTACATATTGTATTGTTCCTTTCACTAGAGGAAAAATTAGAAGTAGAAGTAAAGAAGATATAATTGCTGAAGTTAAATCACTTATAAAAGACGGATACAAAGAAGTAACTTTAATTGGTCAAAATGTTAATTCTTATGGAATTGATTTCAAAGGAGAACAAAAGTACTTATTCCATGACTTATTAAAAGATGTAGCAGAAACAGGAATTAAAAGATTAAGATTTACAACAAGTAACCCATGAAATTTTACAAAGGAAATTGTTGACACAATGAGATCTCATCCTAACATAATGCCACACATTCATTTACCAATTCAAAGTGGTGACGAATTAATTTTAAAAAGAATGAATCGTCCAATGAAAATTGAAGACTATATTAGTTTAGTTAACTATATTAAAAAAAATATTCCAAATTGTTCAATTACAACAGACATCATTGTTGGATTCCCAAATGAATCTAGAGAACAATTTGAAAAAACATTAGAACTTTATAACACTGTGCAATTTGATAATGCCTTTACTTTTGTTTATTCAAAAAGAGATGGAACTGTTGCAGCTCAACTTCCAGACAGTATTCAATTACAAGAGAAGAAAGATAGACTTAATGAATTAAATGAATTAGTGAAAACATATGCTAAAACAAACAACATGAAATTTGTTGGGACAACTTTAGATGTACTAGTTGAAGGTCCATCTAAAAAAGATGAATCAACTTTATCAGGATATTCTCCTCAATGAAAAATTGTTAATTTTAAAGGTATTGCAAATCCTGGAGACATTGTAAAAGTTAAAATTACAAGCGCTTCAAGATTTACTTTAAATGGCGAAATGGTAAGTTAATATGCAAAATAAGAATCTAATTAACACAATTTATATGAATTATAAATTAGTTGAGTTACTAGGTACTGGAGGGATGAACTCAGAGGTTTATCTTGGTAAGTATGTTGGTAATGATAAAGATATACCAGAGAAGTATAAAAATGCGGCTATAAAAATAATCACAAAAACTAGTGACACTACAAGTGACCAATGAAATAAAATCTTGGATGAAGCTGTAACTAATGCTAGACTTTCAAAGAAAAGTGATGTTAATATAGTTAAACTTTTCAATTATGACAATACAGATACTGATGTTGTTAAAACTGTGATGGAATATATGGATGGAGAGTCTCTTAAAATAGTTTTAAGAGATAGAAGTTGCTTTTCATTAGTTGAAACACTTTACTTCTTTGAAAAGATTCTTATTGGTATTCAATACATGCATAACCAAGATAGAAGTATTATTCACCGTGATTTAAAACCTGAAAATATATTGACTTCTTCAGATCTATTAGAAGCAAAAATATCTGACTTTGGTGTTTGTACAGTTATTGAACCAAATAGCAAAAATAATTTCTTAACTAATGAAACAAGCTTTTTTGGTACAGTACCTTATGTTACACCAGATGCTTTTAATTGTACTTTTTCAGAGGGAAAAAGAATTCCTATAATTACTAAACAATTTGATTTTCACTCTTTGGGAATAATTTTTTATGAGATGCTAGTTGGTGATAAACCTTTTGAAATTATTGATGAAAATGACACTAGTACAATTAAACTTTTTGCCGATTATGACATAACACCAATGAAGTACATTAATCCTTCAATAACAAATGATGTTGAAAATGTTTTCTTAAGATTAACTGCATCAAAAGAAAATGATAAACATCTAAGATATACATGTGTTGAAGAGATCATTAATGATGTTAAAAGAATACAAAATAAATACACTAAAAATGATAAAGAAGATGAAACTTTAAAACCATATTATAAAAGAACTTATCAGAATAGACTATTATTAGAACTAAAAGAAAATTTCACATTGTGAAGAAGCATTTGTAAAAACAAATGGGTTCTTGGTTGTGTTGTTGTATTTGGGCTAGTTACAGTGTTAACGATTATATTTTTATTACTGGATATTTTATGATAGGTATTGTAATAAAAAAGACAGCATTAAATTTTACTATTTTTAATAAGGAAAAAAAAAAAGAAGTTATAGCTTTTCCTAGAAAGAAAATAAAGAGCGAAATTAACATAATGGTTGGTGATATTGTAAACTATAACTTTATAGACAATTCATTTGTAATTGAAAATGTTGTTGAAAGAAAAAATTATATTAAAAGACCTTCTGTCGCAAATATAGATTATTTGGCAATAGTTTATTCAGTTAAAAAACCTGACTTCAATAGCTTTTTATTAAATAAATTTATAGCTTTTTATGAATCTTTTAATATAGATAAAGTAATTATTATTTTTACTAAAATGGATTTATTATCACAAAAGGAGTTAAAAGAATTTAATCTTATTTTTAATGCATATAAAAATGATGGTTATATTTGTTTAAATTCTAATAATGATAAAGACTTAGATTTTTTTAAATCGTTATTTGAAAAAGATATTGTATGTTGTCTTGCAGGCCAATCTGGTGTTGGAAAGTCAACACTAATTAATAAAATAATTCCTAACTTACAAATTGCAACCCAGGAAATTTCTGAGAGTTTAAATCGTGGAAAGCATACTACTACTACAGCTTCACTTGTTAAATTCAAAAATGGTTTCTTTATTGATACACCAGGATTTTCATCAGTTGAATTTGATTTTTCAGCAGAGGATTTAGCAAAAGCTTTTAATGACTTTAGAGAATATTCATCAGAATGTAAATTCTCAAATTGTCTTCATAACAGCAATAGTGTAAATTGTAATGTTATTAAAAAAGTTGAAGAAGATAAAATTTATAAGCAGAGGTATTTGGACTATTTAAAAATGCTTGATCAAATTCAACTAAATAATAAAAACAATTTTTTAAATTACAAAAAGAAGAAATAATTTATTATTTTATAAATGAAGTAAAAAGATCTTGGAGATATTATGAAATTATATTTAGCTGGACCTTTATTTAATGAAGCAGAGTTAGCACAAAGAAAATACGAAGGAAAAATAATGAGAGAAAGATTTCCTGAAATTGAATTATTCAACCCTGTAGATCAACCTTTTAATACAGATAAAAGTAGTTTACCTACACCAAATGAAATTTTTAATAATGACACAAAAGCAATTATTGAATCAGATATTTTTCTAGCCGACATAACAAACAATGATCCAGGTGTTTTAGTTGAGCTTGGAATTGCTATAGCAACTAAAAAACATATCATATGTGTTAACTCAGATATTAGATTAAAAGATGCATCATATTATGAAATTCCAACGTATGGTTTTAACCACTATGTTTTAGGTGGAATATATGAATATGGAATTCTGGTTAATAGTTTTGAAGAAGCAATGCTAGAAGTTGAAAATTATTTAAAAAAGATGCGTCAAAATTAAAGATAGAAAAATAATAAATGACTCAAATTTAGCTCCCGATTATGATTGGAGCATTTTTTATTTATCATTGTAAGAGAAATATAACTATCTATTTTTTAAATGATGTTTATAAAAATTAAAGATTTGGTTTTTGTTATTATATTGTTTTATTGTTAAAATATTTATGTTATTTGATGATGGGATTTATATGACGACAAAAAACAATATTAAATTAATTAAGAATTACAATGAAAATGAATTTTCTTTCTCAGAGTTATCAGCGATAGATTATATAAATGATAATCCTGAAGAATTTCTTAAAGTGCATAATTTAAATGATTTTTGCGAAAATAAACCATTCTCTGCTACTACTATCCAAAGACTTGCTAAAAAAATTGGCTTTAGCACAGCAACAGAAATGAAAGGATTTTATACTGGAGCTTATATTGATGAATTAAAGTCTCTAATTGAGTTTAATAAACAACTAAATAAAGATATTGATAAAACTGTATCAAACAACAATATGGATATTGATCTATTTTCAGAACTTAATTTTCAAACATACTGTAAACAATTAATGATGGACTATAAAACTGTTGATTGAAACATTCATAAGAAATTGCAAGATGCAATTTTTAATTGTAAAAATATTTATGTTTATCAACCAGATCAAATCTTTGCAATAAGTAGTTTTGATATCTTCAGTCATTATTTAGGAATAAAAATATATCGTATAGAAAGTTATTATCGTTTTAAATTAATTCAAGAGTTTGGAATATTTGAAGATTCTATTTTTATTGTTACAAAAGCTTTTTCAAAGCTTGATGAATTTGAAACTAAAATATTAGACTACTTCAAAAAGAATAATGTTCCAATATTCACTATTTCTGGAATAGATGGATTATTTCCTGATGTAGAAAACAATATAGTGATAGGTAATTATAAAAACACTTTAGATGAATATGACAGAATTGTTCACTTTAAGACTTTTTATGACCCATTAATTAGTATCATCGTTTTCAACTTGTATTTAAAACTTATATCCAAAAAAAAACGTTAATAAGTTAATTAAAAAAAGAACTAGAATAACTTGTGATTGTCTTTTATCTAGTTCTTTTTTTAATTTCTAATGATTATTGATTATTGGTTTGATTTTTTTTGTTAGCTCTATAGTTACCATATTCTTCTTCTGTCATGTTTTTCTTTTTGCCCATGATAATATTGTATGTTTTTACAAATACTACAATACTAGAAGATAATCATGACATTACATTTGCTATAGCAACAGATAAAGAAAATGATCATTTAATAGAATCTACACCAGCCATTATGTCTTTTGCAACATTATAGAAACCACTAACAACAAAACAGAAAGAACTAACCATTAGTATTAAAAATAACGCCGTGTTTATGTGACTTGTTTTTTTCTTTCTTATTACATTAAAGACTTCTGGTATACTGAATATTGCAATACCTATAGCACCTAAATATCCTATGACAGTTATTACTATATCACTTGCTGTTAACATATTGCCTCCTTAACTAAAATAAGTATATAGAAATAAAAAATATTATTATTTTAAAATGATTTATTTTTATTAATAATGTTATTTAATTTATAATTAAAAAGCATTCAATTTAAAACAAGACATTATAAAGGAATTAAAAGGTATAACATGGAAGCTAACATAATTGTCGTTGACATAGGAAATTCATATATAAAAATAGCAATTGTTAACGATAAGTTAAATGTTTTAAGAAAACTAATGTTCAAAACCTCTGAAAGAATTACTAATAGATTTATCTCTAAAAATTTAATGAACTTGTCAAAAGATATTAATATTAGTGGGGCCATTATTGGTTCTGTCGTGAGTCATATAACTAGTAAGTTTTTTAAAACAATTAACAAGATGTTTAATGTTACATCTTTTTTAATTGACCAAGAAAATGTTAAATTAAGTTTTAAATTTAACTTACCAAATAAAAAAACAATAGGACAAGATTTATTGGCACTTTCAGAATACTGTAGTTTAAAAAATAAGAATGCAGTTGGTTTTTCTTTTGGCACTGCAATTTTTGGTATTTTACTAATTGATAATGAATTTTTGGGAGCAAGTATTGCTCCAGGAATTGGAACATCATTTGATGAATTTATTAATCGAGTACATATGATTGAGGTAACAGACCTTGATAAAAAGAAATTAACCTTCTTTGGAGATGACACAGTAAAAGCTTTAGAGAGTGGAGTTAATAATATAAGAACTGGATTTGTTGATAGTTTTTATAAACAGGCTAAATTAAAAGTTAGTAACCAAGAATTAGCTTGTATCATTTCTGGTGGAGAATGTCATGATATAGTTTCAGATTTTAAATATATCATTGATGAAAATGCCATCATAATAGGATTTGCAAATATTTTCTTTTTAAACACTAAATAAAAAAGGCAACTACTTTAAACATAGTTGCTAATACAATTATTTAGTGTTTTATATTTTTTTATTACATCAGATTTATCCATGTCTAAATAGATATTTCCTTTTTTCATTATTACAATTCTATCTGCAATATAATCAACTTCATCCATATCGTGAGAGACGATTAGAATAGTTATGTTATTTTCTTTTGCATATTCTTTTATAAAGGTTTTAATTTTATTTCTTATTGTTACATCTAACCCTGTTGATAATTCATCAAGAATTATAAATTTAGGTTTATTCAATATTGCAAGTAAACAATTTAATCTTTGTTGTTGTCCTCCAAACAAGCTTGATGCTTTTTTATTGTAGAATTCATCTATTCCAAAAATATAAAGCATTGCATTAAGAGTATCCTTGTTAATTGATATCTTTGAAATTTTAGTAATGAATTTAATAACTTGTCTAACTTTTATTCCTACAGGATATGAACTATCTTGAAATTGTATTCCTATATATTCTTTGAAATTTGCATTATCTTCAAAGTGGTATTTTATTTCTCCGCTTGTTTGTTTATTTAATCCTGATATTATTTCAACAAAAGTTGTTTTTCCAGCACCATTACCACCAAGTAATGCTATGTTTTGGTTTTGATATATATTAAGGCTAACCCCATTAATTGCTGTTACTTTATTTTCTTTATGACCAAATACTTTAGTTAAATCTTTAATTTCAATAAGTAATTTTTTATCTTCTTTGTTGTTTTCATTAATTATGATTTCATCAGATAATGTTACATTTTCACTTTCTTTTAGTGATTTGATGATTGATTGATCTGTTATTTTATCAATATCATATTTTATTTTTCCAAATTTATTTTTAAACCCAAACATTTAATTACCTACGTTTCACTTGAACTTTCATATTGCTAATCCTGTAAATAATCCAATTCACAAAAAAACACTAAACATTGAAATAATCTTTTCTGGTTTATCTAAAACTAATAATTGAACTGTAGGATTTTTTATATTCATGAATATAAAGTTTTGATCAAAGTTAAATATATTTGATTTATCAAATAATAACGATTGAGTCATTATATCAACACCCTTAAAGTTACCATATCAAGATTCTAAAACCATATTAGAAGCCCCTTTGAAAGGAGATAATATATAACCTACATATCAAAAGGCTTTTTCTTCTCTAACTAAACCTAAAGGAATTACTGTTACTGCTAAAAACATTGAAGTAATTAATATAGATATACCCGTTGTTTGAATGCTTATAGTTGATTTACCAATTGAAGCTAAGAAGATACCAATACTTATTCCAATTAATATGGAAAATGTTTGTCCTCAAATAAATCCAAATCAATCTACATTATTTAAAGTATCTTTGAAATTCATTGCAAATATCTTTGTGCTATTTGCAATTGAGAAAATCTCTTTACCAGTATCTCAGTAATTTATTCCAAAAATTAGCATTGAAAATAAAATACATCAAAAGATGGAAATAAACATTGCAACAAAGTAATACAGACTAGTTATAAAAAGGAAGAGCGATGGTTTAATTGGTGTAACACCAATTCTTTTCAGTAAAGAGGATTTTTTAAATTCAAAAATAGCTTGAGGCATTGAACACATAGCAACAGACATTGATGGCACTATGAAACTACCCCCAAGAATTTGATTATAACCCAACATGTTACCAAGTATAGTTATGAATATAATTGGGAATACAAATGAAAAAAATGGTCCAAATATTCCATTTCAAAAAGTTGTATTAATTAAATAGAATAGAGCCTTACTACCACGAAAAGCATCTTTGGTTTTTTGTTTGACTGTAGATATTATCTGCATATTCATACATCCATTAAATTAGATTTTTGTTTAATATCTAAAAATATATTAATCCATAAATAAAAAAATATTAATAAAATTTTTTTATTATAAAATTTTACATGTTATGGGTAGACTTAGAAGAAATAGAAAATATGAAGAAAAGCTTTTTAATGACACTAATGTATTTATAATTAACCATCTTGAATATATTAATAATTGAAAAAAAGATGTTTTTAAAAATAATAATGAACTGCACATTGAAATAGGTTGTGGTAAAGGTGATTTTATAAATACATTGTCAAAAAACAATGAAAACATTAATTATGTGGCGATTGATAAGTTTCCCACAGTTTTATATAAAGCACTATCAAAAGTTAATAATGAAATAAGAAATAATTTAAAAATTATTTCAACAGACGCAAAAGAACTTAACTCTGTTTTTGGAAAGGGTGAAGTTGACAAAATATATTTAAATTTTTCAGATCCATGACCTAAAAAACAACATGAAAAAAATAGACTGACCAATATTACATTTTTAAACATCTTTTTTAAGATCTTAAAAGAAGGCGGAGTAATTGAATTTAAAACTGATAATGACTCGTTATTCAACTATACTGTTGAGGTTGTAAAAGGTGAAAAAATGAAAATTCATTATATATCATGTGACCTATATAGTGATGATAAAGAAATTCAATTTAATGTTCCAACCGAGTATGAAAAGAAGTGACATGCAGCTGGAAAAACAATAAAGAAAATAGTTTTCTCAAAGATGTAAATTTGTCCTAAAAATCCTTAAAAAACAATAATTTTATTTTTTTTAAAAATTTAATTGTTTTTTTTGGTTTTTTTTGTATACTATTATTAGTTTTTAAATAGATTGGAAGTGAAAATGGAAAACAGATTTTTAGCCTTGATTGACCTTGATGGGACTTTGTTGTCTCATCGTAGCAAAATTTCTAAACATAATTTAGAAGGAATAAAAGAGTTTTTAAACGACGGTAATCAAGTTGCTATTTGTACAGGGAGATGACCTGTTTCTGCTACCATTTTCAACGATACTATTGAAAAATTTACATCACTAAAAAATAAGTATTTAGTTTCACTTAATGGTTCTTTAATTTTTAATCTAATAGAGAATAAAATAATATATGAATCTCTTATTGATTCAAGTATTTTTAATCAGTTAATAAATTTGATAAAAGACAATAATTTTGCTTTATGAATATACTCAAAAAAAGGTATTGAGAATAGGAAAATTTATACTCACAAAATTGGTTTGAAATGATTAATGAACAAATTTAACTACGGTAAAATTGTTGATTTAAAAGAAATGTCAAATGATGATCAAGTGTATAAAATTTTGGTTTTTAATTTTGGATTATTTTCTCACAAGAGATTTTCTGAATTTGGAAAAATGTTAAAAAATAATTTTGAAAAAGATTTGACTATTTCTCTTACATCTAAACATTGTATTGAGATCACAGGTCTTAATGCTAGTAAAGGTAATGGTTTAGATTTTATAAGTGATCTTGAAAAAATTAACCCAATGAATTTTGTAGCCATTGGTGATTCTGGCAATGATATTTCTATGTTTAAAAAAGCGGGACACAAAATATGTTTGGGAAATAAAAATAAAACTCTATACTCGTGAGCAAATAAACAAATTAAAAATAAAAAAGGTGTTAAAAAAGCACTAGATTATGTGAATGGATTAAATTACAGTTTTGATAAAGAAAAAACTCTTTTAATTGATTTCACAGGTATTAAATATTTCAATATCAATCAATCAGAATTTAATAAATATGAAGCTTTATGAAATTTTTTAATAAGTCAAAATAATGTTGCAATATTATCTCATTTATCAATGTGAGATATGCAGAATATGTTTAAAAACTTTTTTATTAATGAAAAAATTATTCTTATTTCAGATTCTGGAAATAATATTAAGTTTTGTAAAAACAAAGATAAATATTTATCTAAAAATATTTTTAGTCTGACCCAGTTAGTTTGTATTAGGGGTTTATTAGCTTCAAGCATTAATAACAATCCTAATATATCAATATTAATTAATAGACTAAATGATAAAAATATTTTTTTATCCACTAAAGAAAGTAACTATGCTTACTTTCTAGAAAATTCAATGTTCTCAAATGAAAACATTGAATTTATAAATTTAAGTGATAACTCAAGTTATCTAGAAGAACTAAAAGATGTTACTTCTGTTAATATTTTTGGTCTTGATGCAATTCCAAAGGATGTGAACTTTAAAAGTTTAAATGTTAATTTTGAAAACAATGTTTTAAGATTAAGCTTAAAAAGCAACGAAGAATCAAATTTTGAGAAAATTATCAAAAAAGAATTATCTGAAAACATATTAAAAATTAATGCTAAAGAACTATTGGAAAATAACCAAATTATTTTTAACGAAGTTAACAAATTTATCATTCAACATTTTTTAAAATAATTTTGTAAAGGTAAATATGGTGAATAGAGTTGGAAAATGAAAAGGCATTTATTCAGATTAAAAACATTAAGAAGGTATATGATGATCAACATGTAGCAGTTAATGGAATTAATCTAAACATAAATAAAGGAGAATTTGTAACAATTCTTGGTCCGTCTGGATGTGGAAAAACAACTCTTTTAAAAATGATTGGTGGGTTTGAACAACCAACATCTGGAAAAATTTTAGTTAAAAACATAGATATAAAAGACTTGCCAGTTCAAAGAAGACCTACAACTACTGTTTTTCAAGATTATGCTCTTTTTCCAAATATGAATGTCGAAAAAAACATTGCTTACGGTTTAAAAGAAAACAGAATTCCTTTAAAAACAATGGAAGAATTAAATGAAAACACAAATCTATCGAAAGAGGATAGGGCAGAAATTAACAGATTAAAAAATCTAATGAAACAGTGTGATAAGTATTTTGAGGACTGTAAAAAGAAAGCGAGTGAGAAGATAAAAGATTTAGCTAAAATCAAAAACTCACTACTAAAAGAAAAAGAAAAAATTCTAAAAAAATTAGAGGAAAAACCTTTCTTAAAAAATATCTATGAAATGACAGATGAAGAATATGATAATCAAATTCAAAAAATAAAAGATGATTTTGAAGAAAAAAATAACAAGAGTTTGTTGCTTTCTATTCCTTTAAAAATTAGATTCTATGAGTTCATTAACAATTTATTGAACTTCTTTGGATCAGATAAATACATTGAATATAAACTTGAAAATGAAAACAACCAATTAATTAATAGTTACTTAAGATATGAAAGAAACTATAGATTAAATGTTGTCTTAAAAAGAAAAATAGATAATATTGATTACAAATATAATGATTTAGATTATTGAAACTCATATTGAGAAAATTACCCTTTTGAAGAAAAAGACTGATTTGTAAAAACTAAATTATCAAGAAAATTAACTAAAGAAGAAATGCAGAATCAGATCAATGACATGATTGCTAAAGTTGGTCTTAAAGGAAAAAATAAAAAATATCCGAATGAATTATCTGGGGGAATGCAACAACGTGTTGCTTTGGCTAGAGCTTTAATAGTTAAACCAGACATCTTATTACTTGATGAACCCCTTAGTGCTTTAGATGCTCAAGTTAGAAAACAAATGCAACATGAGCTAAAAAGATTACACAAAGAATTTGGAATAACTTTTATTTTAGTTACACATGACCAAGAAGAAGCTCTAACACTTTCTGATAAAGTAGTTGTAATGTCAAATGGTAACATTGAACAAGTTGGCACACCAATGGAAATTTATGATTCTCCAGCAAATAACTGAGTTGCTAAATTTATTGGTAAAGCTAATATTTTCTCTGGTGTATTTTGTAATAAAAACTATGTTGAAATAAATAATAAAAAATTTAATTTATCAAATGATAATGATTATTCAATATTTGAAGAAAATGAAAAAGTTAATGTCATGATAAGACCAGAAGACTTCAATGTAGTTCCAGTTAAAAATGCTTTAATTGAAGTTAAAGCAATTGAAACAATATATAAAGGATTAATGTGAGAAGTTATTTGTGATTGAGATGGAATTCTTATTAATGTAGAAGTTATTGATAAAGTTGATGTGTCTCAAAAGATTGGTTTAAATTGAGATAAAGAAGATCTACACATTATGAAAGAGGTAGATGACAATGAATAATAAATTTATCTCTACATTAAAAAGAAATAATAAGCTATGAATGTTTATTCCTTATTTTTTAATTAGTATTATTTTAGTTTTAATTCCGCTTATTATAGTTATCATTAGAGCTTTCACTCCAGCTGTTGTTTCAACAAGTGAAGGTAATGTAAGTTTGCCAGTTAGTGAAAACTGAAATTTCATTGATTACTCTGTATTTGAGAAAATAATGTTATCAATAGGAATAGCTATTGTTACAAGTTTGCTATGTTTATTAACTGGTTACCCATTTGCTTATTTTCTCTCACTAAATAAAAACAAGTGTTTAAAAATACTTACAGTATCAATTGTTATTTCTCCTATATGAATGAGTTTTCTAATTAAACTAGTTAGTTTAAAAACATTGTTTGATTTGATGAATGGAAGTCCTAATAGTACATATGGAAATATTTATTCAATAATAGCTTTAGTTTATATTAATCTTCCAATCTTTATATTAACTATTTACACTTACATTAATTCAATTCCAAAAAATCTTTTAGATGCAAGTAAAGATCTTGGTAAAAATAGTTTTCAAACGTTCTTTTTTGTAATTGTTCCATATACTAAAAATGCAATTATTAGTGGATTAACATTGGTGTTTTTACCAAGTATTACTATTGCTGGGGTTAGTAAATTTATGAACAATTCAAATGATGGAGAATTAATTGGGGACATCATAATAGGTCAAGGTCAATCAGCACTTGTAAGTAATATAGCTTTATCTAGAGTTTCATCACTTTGTATTATCTTGTGTGCTGCTATATTAGTTTTATTTGCAGTATTTTTGATAGTTAAAAAGGTTTTAAAAATTCAAAAAAATAAAAGAGATGAGGGGGGAATTAATTATGAATAACTTTACTGATTTCTTTTCAAAAGATAAAATTCTTAGTTTCATAAGAAAATGATACATATTCATTCTCCTATCAATAATCTATATTCCTTTTATTGTTTTAATAATAATTAGCTTTAATGGTGAAAGTTCTAGAGGAAATATCATTACAAATGTAACTGGAGACTTAACTGGAATTAACTATATTAATCTATTTAAAAATGATGAATTTTTAAATTCATTATTCAATACATTTCTAGTTGTAATTGTTGTTGTACCAGTATCAGTAGGTGTAGCTATATTCACATGTTTTGGTATGTGATACAGCAAGAAAAAAATAACTAAGTTTACAAAAGGTATATCAAACGGGAATATAAGTATTCCAGAAATTATTACTGGTATAAGTCTTGCTATTTTTTATTCAATAGTTTGAATCCCTCTGGGTTTAGATTATGGATATGCTACTGTTGTAATATCCCACATATCTTTTTGTATACCTTATGCTATTGTTTCTATTTATCCAAGAATTATGAGTTTGAAAATAAGTTTAGTTAATGCTTCAAATGATCTCGGCGCTAGCAAAACTAGAACATTTATGAAAGTTATTCTTCCATATCTTTCACCATCAATAATCTCTGCAGCTATTATTGTGACTGCAATGAGTTTTGATGACTTTGTTATTACTTCTTTGGTTAATGGAAATTTCCAAACAATTTCTACAAGTATATATCTATCAGCTAAAGGTATTAAAGCGTGAATAGTGACTTTTGGTGCAATATTAGTAATGCTGTTTTTTGTAGGTTCTGTTGTAATCTCATTAAGAAAGATTTATGTTGAAAAAAGAAAGGAAGGTAGAAAACATGCGTTTAAATAAAATAAAAATTGCTAGTTCTATTGTTCTTGGTTCTTTTTGTACTGCAATAGGTTTTAGTTTATCTTCTTGTAGTAATAATGGATTCTATATTGCAAATTTTGAAAGTTATATGGCTCCAGAATTAATGGATGCTTTAAAATCTGACTATAAAAATATTAACTTTAGATACTATGGGACAAATGAAGACTTGGAAAGAACATTTGAAAGAAATTATGATGTGGCAATTCCAAGTTCATACTTAATGGCAAAATTTGCATCAAGCGGAAAATTAGTAAAACTTGATTGATCTAAATTTAATATTAAAGATTCAAAAGGAAAACTGATTTCAACAGCTGAAGAGGCACTTCAATTATTTGATCCAACAGCGCAAACGATTCTTACATCAATTTATGATATTAATGGTGATGGTAAAGTTGAAAAAACGAATGACAACTTATTAAACTATGGTGTTCCATATTTTCTTCAAGATTTTATAATGGGTTATAAAGGAAAAGAAATAACTGAATTTGCCACAAACCAAGATAGTGATTGATCAAAAGTCATTGATTACTTTGGACAGAATTCTGGCAAATCTAAAACTTATAAAAAGATTGCAATGATTGATGACTATAGAAGTGTTTACTCTATTCCAAGACTAATTGAAACAGAGAAGAATGGGGATGCAAACGTTAATCCAGACGCTGGATCACAAGGTGAAAAAGTTATCTCTACTGATACATTTGAAAATACATATAGCCTTTTATCTTCAAAATTCCCAGAAAAAAATACCTTTTTATTAAACTCTGATTCAAACTTCATTCTTAATGACTTTGCAGATCCAAAAGGTTCTAGTGCAGGAATTATGTATAATGGAGACTTATTGTATGCAATACAAGGTGGAGATAATTCATCAGGTGAAAAAATATTTGATGAAAATAATGTTCACTTCATAAGACCAAAAAATACTCTTATAGCTTTAGACATGATGGTAATAAATAAAAATAGTAAATTTCAAAATGAAGCTTATGATGTAATTAAAAAAGTTGCACTTGAGGGTTTAAGTAAAGATGAAGATATAACTGATACAAATCCAGATGATTCTTATAAATATGGACCAATGATAAATTTTGATTACATTCAATATACTTCGCCTTTGAAACAAATAACAGATTATGTTTTAGGAAAACAAGAAACTACTACGCCAGGAGCTTCGGGGAATAAAACTTTGGAAAGTATTAATGGAACTTATTTTGAATATTTGATGGATGAAGGATATAGCAAACAATTTGTATTACTATGTCAAGAAATATATCGTATTGGTTTATATAATACAGATCAAACACCAAACCCGCCAGGTAAATCTAACATGATTGAAAAAGATTTAAGTGAATTAAATAAATCAAATATGTTTTATGCTTATAATAAAATAAAAACTAGATTGTAGATTTAATATGGGTAATTATATATTAGCGATTGAAACAAGTTGTGATGATACAAGTATTGCAGTATTAGAGGATAATAAAGTATTATCTTGTGTTACAAAAGATTCAACCAAATCTTTAAATGAATTTGGTGGTATTGTTCCAGAAATTGCATCAAGAAAACACGAAGAATTTATTATTGATGTTTTCAATGATGCAATTAAACAGGCAAAAATAAGAAAAGAAGATATTAATTATATTTGTTACACTAATGAACCTGGTCTTCCAGGTTCATTGCATGTTGGCAAAACCTTTGCATTATCTTTATCTTATTTTTTAAATATAAAAGCATATCCAATTAATCATATTGATGGGCATGTTCTAAGCCCTTTTATAAATAGTGAAGTAAAATATCCTTTTATATCATTAATAGCTTCAGGGAAAACTACAAGTATTTTTGTAGCTGAAAGTGCTAATAAAATTTATGAAGTTATTAAAACTGATGATGATGCGCTTGGAGAAACATTTGATAAAATTGGAAAAGCTTTGGGATATCCATATCCTCAGGGACCATGAATAGATAAAAACTTTGTTTTAGAGAAAGCGACAATTAATTTTCCCCACCCACAGATAAATAAGAATTTTTCTTTTTCTGGAATAAAAAACAGAGTAATTAGTTTAATCAATAATAAAAAAAATAAGGGTGAAATAATTGATGCTGTTGAGATTGGATCATCATTTCAAAAATGGGCAATAGATATATTGATAGACAAATTAAAATTTTTTAAGGAAAAATATAATGCTTCAGTTGTAGCTATTGGTGGTGGAGTTTCAGCAAATAGCTTGTTTAAAAAAAGAATTAAAGAACTTTTTGAATTTAGTTTTGTACCACAAAAAGAGTACTCTTGTGATAATGCTGCAATGATAGGTTTTGCATTTTATGAGAAACATATAAAAAAATCAAATTAAAAAAAATTAATTGCTTTAAAATTCCTAGTTATTAAAATTTTTATTTCATAAAAATTTTAATAGTTTAGGAGTTTTTTTATTATTCTGAATTGTCATATTGATTTCTATTTTTTCTTTAAAATATAATATTTTTGGGAAAGAATTAAGGCAAATAATAAATGGAATTGGAGGAATAAAGGAATGAATATTTACCAAGATTTCAAGAGCAAAATGGACAAATATAATATTGCGAAATTTTGAATTGAAAATATTGCAAAAAAAGACAATAAAAGCACTGACCATTTAGACAAAAAATGTTCTGAATGGAAAGAGTATGTTGCACTAATTGAACTAATTTTGTCTCAATTAGATGAAGATCAAAAAGATATAATCGACAGGGTTTATATCTCAAAAACAGGAAAAGAAAAAATCAATTATTCTGTTTCAACTTTTTATATAAAACAAAAAAGAGCTGTTCAAAGATTTTTGGAAATCTATAACTTTGCTAATAGTTTATAATCAACAAGAAAATTTTAAAAATGATGTTCCACAATTGTTATCAACTAAAGACTTCACTATTAAATCAGGAGACTTTGGTGATGGATTTAAATATCTAAATATTGACTACTCTAAAGTCATTAGCACTCAAAACGAAAATAAGTGAATACTTACTTTTTACTTCTATCTTAATGGAGATTATTTTCTGCCAACAGATTTCTTTATAATTGATATCAACACAGCTTTTGGTGTTTATGAAAATGTAAGTATTTATGAAACTACAGATTATGAATCAAAGATCATTTACGACAACAAAAAACCTTATAAAAAAATCTATAAAACATCTATTTCCATAGATATTAATGAGATTGAATACTTGCTTGAAAGCCAAGGAAAACAAATTGGGTTTGATATAAAGTTTTCTGCAAATCCTGATGTTTTAAAAACCTCTTTTGAAAATATTACTACAAAGGATTTTCAAAATTTTGTAAACGAAACAACAGATCAAAAAATTCATATAGATGTAGATTTTACTAATATTTACAACTCAGAATATTATGGAGTTTTTTCAATACCAAAAAAAGAAGTTTTCGACATTAATAAAAGACAAGAATATGTTGGCTATCCAATAATATTAAAAGGAAAAAACTATACAGATGATCCTTTTCTAAACATAGTAGAACTTACCGAAATAAAAACAAACAGTGATAAAAATATCAGGATTGATAATGTTTATTTGAACATAATTTATAGATATCAAAACAAATACAAAAATGACAATATAAATCTTTCAAACTTAAATATTAATAACACAACTAGCCTATCTATAAGTTTAAAAAATTATGATGTTTACTATGACAAAAATGAAGGTAAGATGCAAATAAAAAACGGTAATAAAGGAATGTATTTTGGGTTTGAAACAAATGGTTATTATATTGTTGAATTTTCACTTTACATAGACAACATAAAAAAGAACTTCATTTTTAAAAATGACTTTAATTATCTTAAAGGTAATAACTTTTACAATATTAATTGCATGCAGACAAATAATTTATTAGAGAACTTTAATGTCGTTAAAAATTATTAGTAAAGAATATAGAGCTAAAATAATCAACAACATTAGAAAAAGAAAATGAAATATTTTAGCTTTTGTATGTTTTCTTGCAATTTTTGTTGGGTCTGTTAGTGCAGCAACAATTTTCTCAGGTAAGAAAGATTCAACTATTGTTGTTGATGATAACAATAGTTATTCAAATCAATATATAAATCTTGATCTTGTTGATGTACTTTATAAAGTGAAAGACAAAAATAATCTAGTTGATTTCTATATTGAAAATAATAGATATGTATACTATTTTTCAGATGATCTAATCCAGGACAATATTATTACCATAATTAAAAAGGCAGTTAGATTATTATACTCATTTAAAGATGATATTGATGACTACAATATCAATGCAAGATATTATATTCTTCAAGGAAGAAAAAAAGTTGAATTTAATATCTTTTTGTATAATAAAAACATATCCAATAAGAAGTTTAAATCAATGTTTATATTAGAGGTGTATTAGTTATTTATGAGTATTAGAGACGATGTTTTAAAGTTAATTAAAAGTGAATCATCTATTGAACTTAATGAGAAAAAAATGGATACTAACTTCAAAGAATTTGGAGTAGATTCTTTAGATTTGATGGAACTAATATTGAAAATTGAGTCAAAATTTGGAATTACACTTCCAGACGATAAATTGTTAGAAGTTAAAACAGTTAATGACTTAATTAAATTAATAGAACAGACAAAAAAAATAATTAGTTAATAGAATTTGGTGTGCTACTGCTTAGTGGCATACCAATTTTTTATTTTTAGTTTATGAAACTTTGTTTTGCAAATATAAAAATATTTTATTAGTTAAAAAATAACCCTGTATTTGATATAAAATATTTAGGTATTATGGGTTTATTTATAAAATTTAGAAGAAATTTAAAAAGAAGAAAAAGAAGAATTTTTGCTGTTGATTTAAAAAAAATAGCAGAAAAAAATAAAAAAAATAATAATAGTTCTTTTATTCATAACAGTATTGATAATGATGAAGATTTTGTGTTAAACATAGATGATTTATTTATCAATAAGCAAGAGGTTACTAAAAATAAATACAGTGACTGAATGAAAAAGAACTTTGATTTAGAAATGTCTTCTGAAAATAATTGTTTTAGTAATGATAAATCCACTAGCAAGATTCCTAAAGACAGTATAATGAACTCTATTCCTTTTGACGTATTTGGTAATAGAAAAGTTTACAGCTCGTTTCATAACACACCAACTCCTATTAATGCATATAATGACATAGCAACAAATTTTAATAATGAGACTATAAATGTACATGAAGAAAAAAAAGAATATGAGAAAGAACCTATTACTGAAGAAAAAGGAATTAATTCTGACGATAGTCATATAAATGAATTAACAAACATATTAAATAAAAAAGATGATAATAAATCAAATAATCATGATTATAAATTATCAGTAAAGATAAAAGAAAGTTACATAGATAAAAACAATAGAAATAATGATTTCACCAATATAGAATTATCTTCAAATGATTTTGATTTTAAGAAATTTAATGAAGATAGTTTAATCAATGAAAACATAAACAATAAAATTAATGAACAAGAGCATCTTAATGATTCTCACATTGAAGATATAGTTTTTGATTTAGATATAGATGAAGGACAAAAATCAATAGAAAGAAAAATTGATGAAGATAAATCAATTGTATTAAATCAAGGTTTTGTACAAAATCCTTTAAAGAGAACTGAAAACATAAATAATAAAACAAACACAAAATCAAATTTCCAAAATAAAATTAGTTTTCCTGTTGCAAATGAAATTGCAAATAAGCTTAATAAAAACTCTAATATTTCAAAATTAGATACTGCTGTTTTCAAAGAACAACAAGATGAAAATTTACGTAACATAACAGGGAAAGTTTTAACTTTTGTTGAAAAGAAAATAAATAAAGAAAATGAGAATTCTTTTAGAATTTTTTTGGATGATAACAAATCATATCAGCGTTGTAGAGTTAATGGTTCTTTATTCAAAAAAATTAGCTTAGAAGATTTTAAATCTGATCCAAACTTCAAACAAATTGACAAGAAATTTCAAGAAATATATAGATTTAAAAATGATGACAGTGTCAAAGGTTATATTGGAGAACTTATTTTCTATAAAATAATGACTCAAAAGGATGATGCTGGATTACCAGTATTTAATGAACTAATTTCTACTTTTTTTGAGAAATTACCAGATAGATTTTTCAAATATAAAAAGAATAGTGACTTATTAACGGTTGATTGAAAATCTTTGGGTAATAGAAAGAGTGACGCTGATTTTTGTATATCTTTCACTAATGAAGAAAATGATACAAAATTAAAATCAGCATATAAATCTTGAAATTGTGAAATAAAATCAACTAATAAAAAATTCAGTAGAATTAAAAGAAAAAATAATATCAAGTTATCTGGGGAGCAAATTAAAAACTTTTTAGATAACTCCATTTGGCAAATATTTAAAATTCATGGTGTTAATTACAATATAGAGAAAAATGTCTTAACTCATAAATTTGATAAACCTTGTATTGATGTAATAAAAATAGTTAGATCCAATTTTATTGAAATGGCTCATAAACAACTAGAAGAAGGTAAATTATTTAATCAAAAGAAGAAAAATAATTTATAATTATAAAATTTAGCATTTGAGTTTTAATTTTGTTAGTAGTAACATTAATATGAGTATTGTTTTGAGGTACTAAATGTCGCAAGAAGTAAAAAATGTAGATAGACCTTCACTTCACTGGGATAGAAAATATCTAAATAAAGTTGAGGCAATATCTTCAAAAAATATTGAATTTAATTCGAATCCGAATAAAAAAATATATGTTAAATTTATCGGTTTCTTTCAACTTAAATGAACTTATTTCTTACCAATATTTGGTTACTTTTACTCTCTTGTTGGTATTTTTTGTTGCTATGGAAGAATTAAATCCAGCTCAATATTTAATATTGACTTATACAAATACTTCAGAAGAAAAATTATTGTAATTTGAGTTATTTATTTTATTTTTGGTCCCCTTTTATTTATAGCTATATCTTTCTTTTCCCCTCTATTTGGTGGAATCATAACCTTTAACCAACTTTTAACTTCATGATCTACTCTGTTTAATAGTCCAACAGGTGTTATGGAATTTGGTAATACAATTGTTACTCCATACTTTAACTCAAATACTTGATGAATTACTTTATTAGTTCACTGCGGAGCATCAATGTTTAACGTCTCTGTTGTTTTATCTGCTTTAATTCTTAATGTAGTTAATGACAATGTATTAAAAATTTATTTTGCTGAAGATAATTTCAAAATGAAAATATCTAGATTTGTAAGACAAAAGAAAGGGGTCTAATATGAAGAAAAGTGTTTACAGTGAAAAATACGAAAATAGAGAAGGTACTTTTTCTTTACCAAAGAACGCTAAAAGATTAGACCCAAGTGTTATTGAACAAATGACTCCAACAGAACAAAAAGAATATCAAAAGGTTCAAAGCAGACCTAAAAAAGTTGGATATGCAATAATTAGTAATAAATTTAATAGATACTACAAAATTAACATTATTGACTTTATTCCTTTCTTTATTGGTTCAATAATATCTATAGTTAGATTTTGCATTTCTTATGGTGATATCAAACAATCAATCAACATGAACAAGAGATTAATTTGAGACTTCAAAATTAATTTCTCTATTGGAATGGTATATTCATTTTTATTTATTCCTTTGGTATTAATATTAATTGGAATAGCCTATCCATTTCTGGTATTAGATGTTAGTGAAGTTTCTAAGGGATGAGTAAACATGTTTGATACTTTTTCTGAAAAAGGTATTTTTGGTTTTGGTGACGCTTTAAATAGTTACTACCAAAAAATTATAGTTGGTGTTTTTCAACCAAGAATTCAATGAATAACTATTATCATGTTAATTTGTGTATCAACAATAAATACAAAAACAATAGTATTCTTCTTCTTGTTAAAAACAAAAAGAAACCAAGTGTTTAGTATCCAAAAAGAAGCAATCAAAAACGAAATTATTAAATTCCAAATGACTAGTAACAAGAAAAGTTCTTAATGTTCTTTTCTTTTTTATTTTCACCAAATATTATTTCAAAATATTAGGTTTTCATATATACTATTATATTGATATAAAAAATTAGGAGTTTTTAATGAGTAAAAACTTTATAACAAAAGAAGGTTTAAAAGAACTTAAAAAAGAACTTGATTATCTGATTAAAGTTAAAAGACCTGAGATTTTAAAACAACTTCAAGAAGCAAGAGAACAAGGTGACTTATCTGAAAACGCAGATTATGATGCAGCTAAAAATGCACAAGCACAAATTGAAGGAAGAATTAAAGAGTTACAAGATCAAATTGATAATTCAACTATCATAGAAAAAGGTACTAAAAAAAGTGGATCTGAAAACGATGTAGTAAAACTTTCATCTATTGTAACAATTTATGATGTTTCAGATAAAAAAGAATACACATATCAAATTTTAGGTTCAACAGAGTCAGACCCAGCAAATAACAAGATTTCAAACGAATGCCAACTTGCTAAATCTATATTAGGAAAAAAAGTTGGGGATGAAATAATTGTGAAGGGTGTTGAGAATCCTTATAAAGTTATTATCAAAAAAATTTCTTAATATTTTTAGTTTAATTTTGTTTAATTTTCATTTATAATTATTATGTTTGTTGATAAAAAAACGAACATATTGGGTAGTTAGCGAAGTGGCCAAACGCAGCTGACTGTAAATCAGTTACCTCGTGTTTCGGCGGTTCGAATCCGTCACTGCCCACCATTATTGGGCTGTAGCCAAGTGGTAAGGCAATAGACTTTGACTCTATCATGCGTTGGTTCGACCCCAACCAGCCCAGCCAATTAAAATAAATTTTAAAAAATGATTTTAACAATCATTTTTCTATGTCCCATTAGCTCAGCGGTAGAGCATTTCACTTTTAATGAAGGGGTCAAAGGTTCGATTCCTTTATGGGACACCATTTTTAAAAAACCATGGTTGCTGGAGTGGCGGAATGGTAGACGCACAGGACTTAAAATCCTGTGACAGCAATGTCGTAAGGGTTCAAGTCCCTTTTCCAGCACCATTTTTTTGCAGGTGTAGTTCAATGGTAGAACTATAGCCTTCCAAGCTATTAACGTGGGTTCGATTCCCATCACCTGCTCCATTAAAAATAGTGATAAATATTCCATTAGGAATATTTTTTATTTTTGTTAACAAGTTTTAATTGTATGGTTTAATGATTAAAATATTGTTATAATATTAATTGTTATTTTGGAGATGTACTCAAGTGGTTAAGAGGGCACCCTGCTAAGGTGTTAGGTCGTTCTGCGGCGCATGAGTTCGAATCTCATCATCTCCGCCATTTTTAACAAATATCCACCATTAAGGTGGTTTTTTTAACCCCTTTTTTGATATCATATTTTAAATGGATAAAAGAAATGACAACAAATAACACAAACGAATTTAAACAAGAAACAATTTTGAAAAATAGTCCTAATACAAAAAGTTTTTGAAATAAAAAAACTATTATTGGTTTTGTATTAGGTTTTGCCATTTTAGTAATTGTCTCTGTTTTAGTTTCGATTTTCTTTTTGGGAATAGATTATTCATTTATTAAAGAACTTGTAAATAAACCAATTAATGGAACAGAAGTTGGTTTTATGTTTGGGATGATCATTACATTGTTTTATATGTGAATATGAAATGGTTATTATTGTATAGTTGCAGCAAGACAATTTGGATTGAAAGCAAATTTCTTTGAAGTGTTTTTATTTGGTGTTTTTTCATTATTTTTAAATAACATTACACCTTTTGCTTTTGGTAGCGAAGCTTTTAAAATTTATTGATTAAAGAAAAAAGGACTGACTGCAAGAGAAGCCACTTTATCAGTGTCTAGTACTACAATCTTTTTTAGCATTGCTCAAATTATTGTAACTTGACCATCATTTATATATTTCGCAACAAGATATAATGACATAATATCGCATGATGGTGTTTTTGCTTTTTGATTAACATTTGTAGGTTTATTAGTAGATCTTGGTGTTTGTACGGTTTTATTTTCATTATCTTTTAGTAAAAGAGTTCATGTATTTATTAGTTCTATATTTAATAGATTTTTGAAATGAATGAAAAAACCATATAAACCTAAAGAAGAAATTATTAACGATTTCCAAACAAATTCTTGATTTAGAACTGCATATATAAATGAGATGAAAAAAATATCACATGTCGCTATATTGTTAATTGCTACAATGGTTTATGCGTGTATGATTTATTTATCAATGTTTTTTTCATTTAGAACATTAGGTTATGATCAACCAATTTTTAGTGCAATTAATTTATTTAATTTATCAAATGTTTCAGTAACAGCTAACAACTTTGTTCCAATTCCTGGAGGGGAGGGAACAATTCAAGTATTAATGAAGAAGTTTATTAATGTTTGAGTTAATACATCAAGTGGTGTTGGATTAACACAAGAACAAATTGGTACAGCTATTGATGAATCAATTTTTGTATGAAGATCATTTTTATTTTACATTCCTACAATTGTTGGATTACTTCTGTGTCCAGTAGGAATATATATTCATTTTAAAAAGAAAAAATAATCATTTACTTTTCAAAGTATTCTTTGGCTAGGTAAATGATTTTTTTATTTAATTTTTCATTAACATCATTAGTTATCTTTTTATATATGTTGTTGTCTTTTTTATTTTCATTAAACATATTTATTTGCTCTGACTGGCTTATATTAAATACCAATTCATTTGCTGTTAATGAGACATTATAAATATTTTTGTAATCTATGTCATATGTTATGTTTTCAAACATTGAAACAACATCAGCATAATCTAGTTTGTATTTGCTTAGTGGATATCTAATTGTTTTTACTTTGTTATCTGCATTATCAAGTTTTAATCTTAGTGTCACTGACATAAAACTTGCATTGTTAATTCTTAAATGATTGTTTATATAAAAAACCATCTCCTCAATTACATTTAAAAATTCTTTTATTTCTGTGAACTCATCTACTGTTGTACTTCTACCAATGGCCTTTTGATAATTGGATTTAGTATCAACTTTAGCTTTTGATATTCCAAGCGCCTCACTTTTTAGTTTGTTATAGATGATACCTATTTTTTTATAGAAATATAAGTCTTGATTAGTTTTTACAAGATCACCAATTGTTTTAATATTTTCTTGAATAAAAAAGTTTTCAAGTTTTTTACCAACAAAAAACATCTTTTCTATTGGTAATGGATAAATATAGTCTTTAAAGTTTTCTTTTTTAAAAATAATATGACCATTAGGTTTGATGTGATTTGTTGCCATCTTAGCTAGGAATTTTGTATGGGAACACCCAATAGTACAGTTTAGATTAAACCTTTTTTCTAATTCAGATTTAATATAAAATGCAAAGTCTGTTTCATTTCAAGACTCATATTTTGAATCATTAGTATCTAAATATCATTCGTCAATTGAACCTATTTCAACATGTGGAGTTAATGATCTTAAAAAAGAATATATCTTATGAGATGCTTCTACATATTTACCCATATTGACATCAATTACTGTTAGAGAAGGGCACAACCTTTTTGCTTCATATATTTTCATTGCTGCTTTAATACCATACTCTCTTGCTATGTAGTTTGCTGATGATATTATTCCATGTTTGTTTTTTGATCCAACACAGACCGGTTTGTTTTTTAGTTCTGGTTTATCAGATATTTCAACAGAAGCAAAAAAAGAGTCCATATCAATGTGAAAAATATTGTATTCCATATGTCTTAATTATATTAAAAAGTGTTATTCATTATAAAAATCTAATTTTTTAAAAATTTGTCTGATTATAAAAAAATATGAATTTGTATATACAATATTTTATAATACAAGTGTAAAAATAAATTTTGTGAGTTTAATTATGAATAAGAAAAAAAAAATAAAACCTGAATCTTCAGAAGAAATTTCTAATGACCCCAAAGAAATTTTAGCTGAAGACGAAGTAATTGAATCATCGCAAGAAAAGGAAGAAAACGAAGAAGTAAAAGAAACTACAAATAAAAAAGAACAGGAAGCTCCGGCAGAAAAAGCTACTAAAGTTTTCAAAAACATAGCAGCTTATAACTGATGAAATAAAATGGGGCTATTCAACATTTTACTAACTGTTGGTGTAGTATTCGTATTTTTGGCTTTCTTCTGAACAAATGGTATATCAACTGATAAATACATTGCAAATATGATTTTTGCGTGAGTGTTAGTTGCTATAGCATTGGTTGGAAATGCGTTGATGAATGCCTTATTCTTTGTGAAAAGGATAAAGTGTTTTAGAAAAGAATTTGAAATATGAACCTCAATATTATCCTTTATCCCATTAGGGTTTATTGGAATATTTGTTTTCTCTTCATTAGAATCTAAAGTATTCTATGAAGATGAAAAAGTTAAAAAAATGGGATATGTAAAACCCAAAAAAACAATGCCTCATGTTTATGTAACATTAATGATAATCATTTTTGTGGTCGTTGTGGCTTCATGACTTGTTACATGAACAAGTGGAACTAATGGAAATAACCTTGCTCCTGCTGGATTCTTGTATGTATTAGTTGCACCAATAAAAGGGTTCGTAGATGCTGCAGACTTAATCATATTCTTAATGATCATGGGTGGATTCCTAGCAATTGTTACTGAATCTCAAGCTTTAGAGGCTGGTCTTGGAAGAATGGTTAAGAAAATGAAAGGTAAAGAAATCATTATGGTGCCTATCTTATTTGTTCTATTCTCTGTAGGTGGAGCAACTTATGGTATGGCTGAAGAAACTATTCCATTCTACCTATTATTAATTCCAGTATTCTTAGCAGCTGGTTTTGATACATATACAGCATTCTTAACAATATTATTAGGTGCTGGTTTAGGTACAGCGTCCTCAATTCTTAACCCATTTGTTGTTAACACAGCAATTAGTGGAATTCAACCATTACCAAGTAGCGTTACAGGTGGAGCTGAAGCTATAGTAGCAAACACAAATAATAATATAAATGATGCTATTTCTAAATTGTCACCATCAATAGGTATCATTTGAAGATCTGTGATTTATGTTGTCCTTGTAGTTGCTGGTGCAACTTATGTAACATGATATGCATGAAGAGTTAAAAAACATCCAGAAAAATCTGCTGTTTACCAATTAAAAGCTCAACATGAAAAAGAATTTGCATTTGATATTGATTCTTTACCTGAATTTACATTAAAAAGAAAACTAATATTAGCAACTTTTGGTTTAACTTTCTTGTTTATGATTATTTCAGTTATTACATGACAAGATGTTGCTAAAACACAAATATTCATAGATGCAGCTAATTGAATAGATAAATATTTCCCATTTGTTGGTGGTGTTACAACAAAAGGTGAAAGTTTAATTGGTGCATTTGGTACATGATATTTAATTCAGATGAGTTTCTTATTCTTTTTCTCATCACTTATTATTGGTGGACTATCATGACGCGGATCAAACCACTTTATATCTAAATTCTTAGCTGGTGCAGCTGACTTTATAGGTGTTGGTATTGTTATCGCAATTGCTAGAGGTATTTCTGTAGTTGTTAATGATACTGGTTTAAGTCAATTAATTATTAGTGGATTAAAAGGAATGTTAGAAGGAATTGGAAATGCATTTGCTATTGTGTTCATTTTCTACTTTGTATTCATTCTATTATCATTCTTAATACCAAGTACATCTGGTTTTGCAGCGGCTGTGTTCCCAGTTTTAGGACCTGCAGTTATTGGTAGCTACAACCTAGGACTAACAGTTAGTGGCCAAATTGCTTCATTTTCATTAGCATCAGGTATTGTAAATATCGCTTCTCCATCTGGTGGTATTTTCATAGCTGCTCTATCTATAAGTAAAATTCCTTTAGGAAACTACTACAAAGCTACTGGTTGATTCTTAGGTGTATTCATGGTGTTATCTATTGCTCTATTATTAATTGGCCAAGCCATAAATGGTACAAGCTTTGGTTCAGCTAATGATGCACTAAACGGTATATTCTAATTATTGGTTTAAAATATCTCAAGTTATAATTGAGGTATTTTTTATTTTAGATAAAATTATTAACTATTTATGGTAATATAGAATATTCATATAGTTTGATATTATGTGAGTAATAATTTATGGGGGTTATTGTTTATGTGAAACAAAGATGAAAAAATGATCGAACTTTTAAATACTCACTATAATCTTGAGTTGGCTGCTGCTAATATGTATATTCATTTTTCAACTGTAGCAAACAAACAAGGTTATACTTACACTTCAGAGTTTTTAAAAGGTATGGCAGATGACAAAATAGAAGCTCATCTATCAAGATTATTTAATTACTTTACTGATCTAGATTTAGAAATAAAGATAAATCAAAATTCTCTTCCAAGAACTTCTGAATCTAAAACTGTTCATGAAATGGTTAAAGAAATGTTAAGTTTTGAACTTTACTTAAGAAAACATATTAACTACATAGCTGATTATGCTTTATCTATTAAAGACTATGAATCATTTGAATTTATTCAGTGATTTGTGAAAGATGCTATTAAAGATGTTGGGGATATGGATGATGTATTAACTTATATTGATACACCTAACTCAAGTATGTTAACTATTGAAAACAGTATTAGAAGAAAAATGAAAGAAGATAAAGAATAATTCAAAATAATTAGATCTAATATAAATGTCTTGTGGTTTTATCCATAGGACATTTTTATTTTCCGATAGTAAATAGATGTATGTTGCTATTAACTGATTTTTAATGTTTTTATTAGACACTAGTTGTTAAAAACGTTTATTGGATAAAAAAAGAGTCCTAAAGAGGACTCAAGTAATTAATCTTTATCTGATATAGTTTTTAAAAAATATTTTAGAGAAGAAGTAGTTGTATTTTGTTCTCCATATTTTCTATAAGATATAGTTTTGTTTTTTACTTCTTCATCACCAATGATCAACTGATAAGGAATTTTAGAAGTTTGACATTCTCTAATCTTTTTAGACATTCTTTCTTCAGAATCATCTAACATTACACGAATGTTATTTTCTTTTAATTCTTTTTGAACTTCTAATGCATATTCTAGATGAAATTTATTGTTTACAGGAATTATTGCTATTTGTACTGGCATTAATCAGAATGGAATATTACCTTTAAACTGGCTTAATAGTGTTGCAATAAATCTTTCATATGTACCAACTACACCAAAGTGAATTAATACTGGTTCTGATTTTTCATTTTTATCGTTAATATATTCTAATTCAAATCTTTTAGGTAATAAGAAGTCCAATTGGATAGTTGAAATCGTTATCATCTTTCCAAGATTTGATTTAACTTGGTAATCTATCTTTGGACCATAGAATGCAGCTTCTCCTTTCATTTCATGAAACTTATAGTTTAATTGCTTTAGTATATTTCTTAATTGTGTTTCAGCCTGTTTTCACATTTTTGGATCATTGTGATATTTTTCTAAATCATCTGGGTCATGTAGTGAAAGGTCTATTTGATCAATTCTTATTCCCATTTTTTTATGAACAACTTTTAAAATGTTATCAAGTTTAGAAATGACTTTTTCTATATCATTTCTTTCACAGAATACATGGCAATCAAACAATTCCATTGCTCTAACACGTTCTAGTCCAATTAAACCACCAGAAGATTCATATCTGTGAAGTTTTGAATTTTCACAATAATATAAAGGTAGTTCTCTATATGAATGTGGTTCTTGTTTATAAACCATCATGTGGTGAGGACAAGTCATTGGTCTTAAAATAAATGTTTCATTATCAACAGATATTGGAGGGAAATTATTTTCTTTATAATGATCTCAATGACCTGAAGTTATGTAAAGTTCTTTACTTCCAAGAATAGGAGTGTCTAAGAATTTAAAGTTTTCTAAGCTAAATGTTTTTTCCAAAAAGTTTCTTATTTGGTTTTTAATAATTTGACCATTAGGTAATCATATTGGAAGGCCTTGACCTACAAGTGTGTCAAATGTAAATATTTTCATATCTTGACCAATTTTTCTGTGATCACTTTCTCTTTGCTCAATTAAGAATTTTTCATATTCTTCTAAATCTTTTTTATCTTCAAAAGCTACATACATTATTCTTGTAAGTTGTTTGTTTTTTGAATCGTTTTTTCAATATGATCCACCTATGTTAATTAGTTTGTAGAACTTAACTTTATTAACGTTGTCATTTATATCTTTGTAAGAAACGTTTTCAAAGTCTTCACCTATTTTTATATAAATAATATCTTTATTTTCTTTTGATATTTCTTTTTGGAATTGGTTTTCTTTTGATAGTTTTTTAATTACTTCAATTTTAGAACCAGAAGCAATTACTTTTTTCATTATTTTTTCAATTTCTTTAAAATCGTTAATTGATATTTTTTGTTTTGATTCAAAGTCTACATAACCACCATGTTCGTGAAAACCTAAATCAGCATAATTTATATCCCCATAAATTTTTTGCAAACTTTTGAATAAAATTTGCCCACAAGTGTTATTTAATTTCTTATTAATTTTCATATTTTTTCCTTGTTGTGCTTTTTACTAATAGACAAGTTAATTTTAATACAAATTAGTAATAATATAATTAAACTTGTATATATTGTGTTATATTTAAGTATCAAAATACATATATATTTTTATACATATATATTTTTTATATTTTTTGGGGGATTTTATGAGTATGAAAAAATATGCTTTCATTGTTGACTCTTCTGTTGCATATGTAGATGAAATTGCTAACAATCCAGATATATATAAAGTTTGTTTTGATATTACAGATAGTGAAAATAAAACATATGAAGATAACGAAAAAGACATAACTGCTAATGAGATAATTGAAAAATTCTCTAGAGGAATCCTTTTTAAAACAAATGCAGTTTCTCCTGGTAAAGTTATGGTTTTGTTAGAAGATTTAATTAATGAATATGAAAACATATTTGTATTTACAATCTCAAGTGGATTATCAAGTTACTATGATAATGTTAAATACTTTGAAGAAGAACATGAATTTAAAGGTAAAGTTCACATCATTGATACCTCAGAAATAGGATATGGAATTACTCACATAGTTTTAGAATCAAAAAGGATGCTTGATGACAATGCAAGCATTGAGCAAGTTATTGATTATGCAAAGAATGCATACAAAAAAAACTTTACTATGTTGAGTTGTGAATCATGAACTCCACTAGCTAAAAGTGGTAGAGCACCATCAGCTGTTGCTAAATTATTAAACATAGCTAAAACAAAACCAATTATTCATTTTTATGTAAAAAATAAATTGGGTGGTGTAGCTAAAAGTTTTGAATCTACAATCAAAAAAATAATTGCGGCATTTGATAAAGCATTCAATAGCCCAAGAGGATCTAAAATTGCATCTGTAGTTTTCTATAACAATAACATTGATAATGATCATGCAGAGTTTGCAAGAAAAACATTAAGTAATTCATTAGAATTTCCTATAAATAATATTATTGAAAATACAAGTCCAAATTTAGTATTAGTTTATACAGCTAATAAATCATTTGGTATACATATAAGGGTTAAATAATTATTTAGGGTTTAGATTATGAGTAAGTTCGCAGATATTTCTTTATCCACTACTAGGGTTAAAAAATATAAATCATATAGGTTAGAAATTAAAAAAGACTATGAAGCTTATAACAAAAAAATAGAGGAAAAAGATGAACTTAAACTAATTGAAAAAAAAATTAAAAAAATTGATCCAAACTTAATTATTAAAAATAAAGAATTAGATTTCTTCATGGATGTAATTGTTAACGAAGTTAATGACCATGGCTATATTAAAGAAGCTATATATTTAATTACAAGTATTAAAAATAATAAGCTTCAAGAAATACTTGAGAAAACAGAAACCCTAGAAATGAATTCGACAAATCATGACCCTTCTTTTGATAAGAAGGGTAACATTACATCTGAATGACTTAAGTCATCAGATGTTTATAATAAGTTGTTAGAAATTAAAAAATGACATGACTTTTCAGCTGATAACTTTCAGCAAATAAAACTAAATATTCAAGAAAATCTATTTAGATTTAAGGATGCATTATATAATACTCAAAATCCTAATTTTGTAAAAAATGCATTTCCCAAAAAGATTGTTACAACTAAGTTGTGAAAAAATAAAAATAATAAAAAAGTTTTTTTTGTTTTAGTAACTTGTTTCTTAGTTAGTATGTTTGCTGTTATTTTATTTCTAATATTGTTTTTAACAGGAGCTTAATATGACTTATAAAATAGCAATAGATGGACCAGCTGGAAGTGGTAAGTCAACTGTTTCTAAAATAATAGCTAACCAGCAAAATTTAACATTTGTATCAACGGGTTATTTTTTTAGAGCGTATGCACTTATTTTAAAAAACAATGACAAAATAAACTCTTCTGAAAATGAACAATTAGAAATAATAAATAACCATGCAATTGACATATCTGATGACAAACTTTTTATTAATGGTGTTGATTCAACAAACGAAATTAAAAATTCTGAAATATCTGAATTAGCTTCTATTTTAGCAACTAAAAAACGCATAAGAGAAATCGCTAAAGAAGCTCAAAAACAAATTGCTGTTAAAAAAGACGTAATAATGGACGGAAGAGATATTGGTACAGTTATAATGCCTGATGCCAATCTCAAAATATATCTAGTTGCTTCTATTAAAGAAAGAGCAAAAAGAAGAACAAAAGAACTTAAAGAACTTAATGAAAATACAAGTTATATTAAAGTATGATTGGATATCTTTAAAAGAGATTGAAATGATAAACATAGAAAAATAGCACCTCTTAAAAAAGCTAGCGATGCTATTGTTGTAAAAACAAATAATAAATCAATAAATGATGTTGTAGCTGAAATTACAAATTATATAAAAAGATAATTTTTAAAAAAGGATTGAATATGTTAACTGTTGCTATAGTTGGAAAACCAAATGTTGGTAAGTCTACTCTGTTTAATAGAATAGTCAAAAAAAATAAATCTATTGTTGATGATACTCCTGGAGTTACAAGAGATAGAATTTATTGTCAAGCAGAGTGACTTACTAGAAATTTTTATTTAATTGATACAGGTGGTCTAACAGTTAAAGATTTCAGCTTTAAAAAAGAAATTGAGTTACAAGTTAACTATGCAATCCAGGAAGCTAATGTAATAGTTTTTCTAATATCTGCTAAAGATGGTATTAATAGTGATGACCAATATGTTGCTAAACTTTTAAAAAAGTATGCAAAAGATAAAAAAATTATTTTAGTCGTAAATAAAAGCGAATCAAAAGAAGCAAGTAAAAATGAAAATGACTATTATAAGTTTGGTTTTGGAAAACCATTTTTTATTTCAAGTTCTCATGGTATTGGTGTAGGAGATTTATTAGATCAAATTATTTCATTAGATTCTAATGTTGTATTAGAAAACGATTCATTTAAATTCTGTATTATTGGAAAACCAAATGTTGGTAAATCTTCTCTTGTAAATTGTATTTTAAGAGAAGATAGAGTCATTGTAAGTGATGTTGCAGGAACAACGCTTGATGCTATTGATACTAATTTCAAACGTAATAAAGAAATATTTACTATTATTGATACAGCAGGAATAAGAAAAAAATCAAAGATTGGAGAGGGTCTTGAAAAATATGCCTTCTTAAGAGTTGAACAATCAATAAAAAGAAGTAATTTAATTATTATTCTTTTAGATGGCAGTAATGACTTTACAGAACAAGATGAAATAATTGCAGGACTAGCATTTAAAGCAAACATTCCTTGCATCATTGCTGTTAACAAATGAGATGCTGTAAAAAAAGATGAAAAGACAATGAACCAATTCATCAAAATAATTAAAATTAAATTTCAATTCATTCACTATGCACCAATCATTTTTATAAGTGCAAAAGAAAACAAAAGAATTGACGATCTATTTGATGAAATAATTAATATTAAAAAAACATTAGAGAAAAAAGTTTCATCAAGTGCATTAACGGACACAATCTTAAGAGCACAGATGTTAAACAACCCCCCATCATTTAAAGGCGGAAGAATAAAAATAAATTATGTGACTCAAGTAGAAAGTCAAATACCAACATTTGTACTATTTTGTAATAATCCTGATTATTTACATTTTAGTTATGCTAGATATTTAGAAAATGAAATAAGAGAAAAATTTGGTTATAATAATGTTCCAATGACTTTATACTTTAAATCTAAAACATCAGAAATAAGAAACAAAAAGGAGATTATATAAATGGCCAAGATATCTATATTAGGAACAGGGGCATGAGCTACAGCACTTGGTTGTTGTTTATCTTATAACAACCATGAAATACATATGTTAGGTATTGATCAAAAAGAGGTTAATGATATTAACTCTGGAACAAATAAAAAATATTTTGGTGATGCAAAATTATTCTCAAGCCTTTCAGCAAGCACTGATATTGCAGAATCTCTTAAAGGATCAAAAATTATATTAATAGCTGTACCTTCTACTGTAATTGTTGATGTTTTAGAAAAAGTTAAACCATTATTAAACAAAAAGAATCATTATTTATTTATTAATGTGGCAAAAGGTTTAGATCAAAATACAAATGATGTTTGAAGTAAAACAATTCGTAAAACACTAAAAAGTTTTAATGTTGATCTTGTTACAATTATTGGTCCATCATTTGCAATAGATGTATTTAACAAAAAACCTACTGTAGTAAATGTTGTTTCCAAAAAACAAGAAGTCGCTAAAAAAGCTGCTGCTCTATTTAATTCATCATTTTTTAAAGTGGTGCCAATTAAAGATGAAATTGGCGCACAAGTTCTTGCAGCTTTAAAAAACCTTTTAGCAATTGCAATTGGGATATCACAAGAAAACCATGATTCAATAAACACAATCTCTGCATTGCTAACTCAAGGTGTTTCTGAAATTCAATTAATAAGTAAGTTCATGGGAGCAAAGGATAAAACAATTCTTTCTTTTTGTGGAATTGGAGATATCTTTTTAACTTGCACATCTGATAAATCTAGAAACTTTACATTTGGTAGAGAAATATTTAGAGACGGTGTTAATAAAGTAATTAATGAAAACAAAAAGACAGTTGAAGGATATAAAGTATATCCTGTTGTTTCAAAAATTATTAATGCAAATGATCTTGATACTCCTATCTTCAAATTGATAATTAAAGTATTATCAAATAAGTTAGATCCAAAAAACTTTGTATCAACTGTATTAGAGGAACTAATGAAAAGTAATAATAAAGTTGATAATTAATAATGTAATTAAAAAACCTATAACTTTACTAAGTGATTTTCCTAGTTTGGTTATAGGTTTTTAATTTTTAATTAAAGTACGCTATTTAATAAGTCATTTACTGAATTTTTATCTTGCCCCATATTGTGAAGTTTACCTTTTTGTGTATATGAAATATTTCCTGTAGTTTCACTAACTATGAATGCAATTGCATCTGTTACCTCAGTTATACCAAGTCCTGCTCTATGTCTTGAACCATACTTTAGATCTATAGAGTTTTTTGAAATAGGAAGGTAACAAGAAATTGATTTAATTTTATTGTTTGAAACAATAACAGCTCCATCATGGAATGATGCACTTTTGTTTGAGAATACTGATATAAGGAATTCTGGTGAGAAAGGCGCATCTACTTTAAAACCAGTTTCTTCATATAAACTTAGTGTGTTGTTTTTTTCAATAACAATTAAACCACCAATTTTTCTACTACTTAAGTAGAAAAGAGTTTCATGCAAAGATTTGACTAGTAATTCCTTGTCCTCTTTTGAAAGGAGATTAGACTTATTCTTATTAGTTTTAAAACCGAAATTTTGTCTTGATTTTCAAACATATAAAATAAAGAACACAAACATTATAGTTATCATTATGAATGATATTAAAACAATAATGAATGTTGGACTTCCCATAATATACTAAACTCCTTTCAAAATCTAACATCATTATATTAATATATTTAATAATTTAACTCAATAGATAAATATAAAAAAGTGTTGATTTTTGCTAAAAATTGTGTAAAATATCTAAATTTTGTGATATTAAGACATCTTTAATCTATTTTTTAGTTATGAGTTATTAAAAATTTAAAACTATTTTGAAAAGAAAAATTTGTTTGTTTTCTAGTTTCAAAATTTGCCAATCATAAAATTATTATTAGTTTTTATGAAGTTTTAAAAGATTTAATTTTATTTTGTTCCATATTGGCATTTTCTATATGTATAAAAAAATGAGCCACGAATAACATGACTCATAATTTCTATCTTTCAAAAATTGTAGTTAATACAACTGGTCTTTTCTTTTTGTTTTTTCAAATGAAGAAGTGAATTGTTTTTCTAACAATATCTGTAATCTCGTTATCTGAAAGATTTGGATTAACTTTCATTTGTTTTTCAATTTCATCTTTAATACTATATGACATCTTTGCAATTAATGGGGCTGATTGTTTTGCATAGAAACATCCACGAGTATTAATCATAGGATTTAAACATAATGAGTTATTATTTTTGTCTTTTAAGATTATTACATTAAATACTCCATCTTCTGATAATCATCTTCTATCTTCTATAAGTTTTAAAGTTTTTTTAGAAGTTAATTTTTTATCAATAAGAATTGCTGAAGCATCTACACATTGTTTTGTTGGAGTTAATACATGGTTTTTTAATTCTATTTTTTGACCATTTCTTAATATGAAGATATTTTCAGGATCATAACCTATGTCAATTGCGTTGTTTTTCATTGACTTTAACATTTTAGACTCACCGTGAATTGGAACAACATATTTAGCATTAACTAATTTCATCATCATTTGTTGTTCTTGTTTTGTAGCGTGCCCTGATGCATGGATTTTATAATTTGGTGAGTGTTGGATTACATTAACCCCAAGTTTAAATAATTTATTTACAAGTAATTCAACGCTTTTAAAATTTCCAGGGATTGGGTTAGATGAAAGAATTATTGTATCCTGTGGTTTTAAAGGAACTTTTTGATATGTTCCTTCAGCCATTAAATTAAGAGCAGCCATTTCTTCTCCTTGTGATCCTGTTAATACTACAAGAACTTCTTTATCGGGAGTTGACTGAATTTCTTTACTTGAAATTAAATCTGTATCATTAAGTTTTAAATATCCTACTTTACGAGAAGTTTTGATATTTGATTCCATACTTCTACCCATGATGCATATTTTTCTATTAAGGTTAATTGCCTTTTCTATTATTGTTTCAATTCTTCCTAAGTTAGAAGCAAATGTTGCAACAAAAACCCTACCTGTAGATATCTTGATTAAATATTCAATATTTTTAATTATGTTGTCTTCTGTTTCACTAAAACCTGGAGAATCACTGTTTGTTGATTCGGCAAGGAATACATCAACTTTACGGTTAGACATTTCTACAATTTTGTGAATATTTGTATCATCTGTATATTTACCAAAATCAAATCTATAGTCACCAGCACTTACTATATTTCCATTTGGCGTTTGTAAACACAATCCAAAACAATCTGGAATTGAGTGACATACTCTAAAGAAATCTATATCGAAATATTTTGTTTTAAGAACTGTGTCATCATTGAATGTTAATATTTCTGGGACTTTGATTTCCTTAAATTCGCCCAGTCTTCTTTTTATTAATTCAGCCGCTAATAAAGGAGCGTATATTTTTTCAACTTCTACTTCTTGAAGAAGATAAGGAATACCACCAATGTGATCTTCATGACCATGAGTAATAATAAGGTAATTAATTTTTTGGTTATTATCTTTAAAGTAATCGAAGTTTGGAATAATACCATTGAAACCTAACATATCAGAAGATGCAAATTTGATACCACTATCAACAACTATAGTTTCTTCGTTGTGTTCTACAACATAAGTGTTTTTACCAATTTCATCTAGACCACCAAGAGCAAATATGTAAGTTGAATCTTTTTTGTTATTGTTTTTATTATCAATTACAAATTCTTTATTGTAGTTATAGTTTACAGCTTCTTCTGGTTCTACATCTATTAGTACATTTTTAGTTTGCTCTTTGTTTTCTGAGTTGTTGTTTCTAAAATTAGACTCAATATTTCTATTTAGATTTTTGTTGCTGTGTTTTTTGTTCTCATATTCTTTTTTATTAAATGATGATTCTTCTTTTTGATCTTCACATGAATCATTGTTTTCGTCGTATTTTATTTCTTCTTGTTCTTGATCATCTTGTTCTTTTGAATCATAACCTATTTCTTGTTTTAATTCATTGTATTCATCTTCATAATCATTTGAGAATTTATAATCTTCATAATTTATGTCTTGATCATCTTCAATATTATCATTATCTAAATAATCTACATCTAAATCATAATCATCATTATAGTTTTCTTCGTTTTGCTCTTCTTCTTCAAAGTAGTCATTTTTCTTACTGCTTTTTTGCAAATCAATTTTATTTTTATTAATGATTTTTTCAGCTTCATCTGAATCTATTTCAAATTCTTCATCAGAATTTTCTTCTTCTATAAATTGGTTATCTGATTGGCGATCTTGTTCTATGAATTCTTCTTCATCATCTTTATTAAGTTTTAAGTCTTCTTTATTTGATGCAAGAATTTCTTCTACCTCATCATCATTTAATTCTTCATCTATATATGAATCTTCTTGCGAATTTTGATTTTGATTATCTAGTTCATACTCTTCATTAACATCTTCTTCTTCATCTTCTGATTCTTCCATTCCAGATAATATTTTTTCTATTTCTTCATCCATTTCAGATTCATCTATTTCATTTTCATTAGATTCATTTTCATCTTTGTCATAATGATTTTCGTTACTTGAAAAAACATATAAAAAGTCTTTATTGTTATACATAAAATCTCCTGGTATATATTATTGGTAACCTAACTATAAAATGCTTCATCAATGAATAAATAAAATAAATAATATTGTTTTTATTAGTAATAGAATATAAAAGCAAATTAAAGATAAGTTTGGGTATAAAATTTCTGTAGTTATTAATATAATAATATAAAGTTTGAAATTTTAATATAAAAATTTCAAGTTTTATATATTTTATAAAATCTTGAGTAATTGCAATGAATAAAAGAAAAAAATTATTAATATCTTTATCATCTATAATTTTATTTGTTTTATTAATATGCCTATTCTTGTGGCTAATTTTTGTGTCTTTTGGTATTGGTGCTAATACTATATATTGATTAGTATCAGCTTTTGTGGTTTATATAGCACAAGTTGTTACTTCTTTTTATTTGCTTAATTCCAAGAAAAGAATTATCAATGTTAAACTGTGTTGAATATTTGTAATCTCATCTATTCCTGTATTTGGTTTATTTGGGTTTTTTATTTTTGGTATTATTCCTTTTAAATCTAAAACAATTGAACAAATCCATGAGGATAATAAACCATTTTCTAAATGTGAAGATTTTACTTTTACAAATAAAATGATTAATGATAAAAAAGATTATATTGAGGAATTTATTTTTTCTTATAACTTTGAACTTTCACCAGTTTATGAAAACAACAAAATTGATATAGTTAAGCAATCAGATGTTTTTAAAGAATCAATAGAGTTAATTAGGAAAGCTAAAGAATTTATTCACATTCAGTTCTATATTGTCTCAGATTCAGTTTGATTCAATTTATTACTAGAAGAAATTGCTAAAAAAAGAAAAGAGAATGTAAAAGTTAGATTCATGTATGACTGAGTTGGAAGTCATAAAAGATTTCACCAGAGAAGTGTAAGAAGACTTAGAAAAATGGGAATTGAAGTTGAGGTATTCAATCCTAAAATTATTACAAAGTACACTAGTGCAACAAATTTTAGAAGTCATAGAAAATGTATTATTGTAGATAACAAATATTGTTTAACTGGTGGATCAAATATTGGTGATGAATACATTAATATGAGAAAAAAATATAACAATTGAACAGACCTTAATTTTTTAATAGAGGGTGAAATCGTAAATTCTATAAATTTAAGATTTTGTAATGACTGAATAAATTATTCAAGCTACAAAAAAAGAAATGACAAAAATGATAAATTTTATAAAGAGTTTAAAATTCACAAAGCAGAAAACAAAACTATTGCACAAATTGTTAACTCAACTCCAGAAGTTAAACCAAATAACTTTGAGTCATTACTTACTTCACTAATTGCAAACGCTAAAAAATCAATTTGAATTACAACTCCTTATTTACTATTACCAGAGCATATAATTAATCAGCTTCTGTTTGCCTCTGTTAGAGGTATTGATGTTAAGATAGTTGTTCCAAATCTTCCTGATGATAAAAAATACATTTTAACTATTAATAGAAATTCTTCAATTAAAATGATCGAATCAAACATAAAGGTATATGAATATAGTGGTTTTGTTCACTCTAAATCAATAATGATAGATGATGAAATTTCTGTCGTTGGATCAAACAATATGGACTTTAGAAGTTTGATGATTAATTTTGAAACTGCTATTCTAGTTAAGTCAAAACAAATGAATACAAGCTTAAGAAATATCTTCAATGATTACCTAAAAAATAGTATTAAAATAGACAATGAATTTTTGAAGAGAAATTATAAATTGAGCAACAAAATTCAGATGTTGTTTGTAAACATTATTCAACCATTATTATAATATTAGTATATACTAATTAATATTTATTATAATATATAGGAGAAAACATTATGAAAACTGTGACAGTTAAAATCATTGATAAAATAGGTATTCATGCAAGACCTGCAAGCAAGATTGTTCAAACAGCTGGAAAATTTGAATCAAACATTTCTTTTAAAACAAACGACAAAACAGCAAATGCTAAATCAGTTATCAACTTAATGGCTTTAGGAGCTAAATTTGATACAGAAGTGCAAATAATTGCAGAAGGTTCTGATGAAGAAAAAGCAATTGAATCATTAGTTTCTGCAATGAAAGAAGAAAAACTTATTTAATTAAAAAATTAAAATATTAAGGCAACTTAATATTTTTTAATGCTTATTTTTATTGTTATCTTATATATACCCATAAATATTAATTAGAGGACATATTATGGAAATGACATTTTCTCAAAAAGTAAAAGAAGAAATAACATCCCAAGAATTTAATGATGATCAATTGAAATGAATATTATGTGGTTTTTTAAAAAACAACATAATATTACATATGAACTCTGATGAATATACATGGGAAATAAAAACCAAAAGTCCTAATATTGTAAGATTTATTGTAAAAAGTTTTATTAAGCTTTTTGACATTGAAAAAAATCTTTCTTATACAAGTAAAACTAAATCAAGCTCTAGAGTTTATAAATTAACATTCAAAGGTGATTTTAATTTAATAGAAAAAAACTTAATGATATTTGATGATCCAAGAAAACTATTCACATCGATTGAAGATCAACATGCATTTTTAATTGGAACATTTTTAAGTGGTGGTAGTTTAAATGACCCAATGAGTTCTAATTATCATTTTGAAATTAGAAGCCATAATCTAGATCTTATTGATGTCATTTGTGAAATTCTTTTATCAATGAATATTAATGCAAAAAAAATAGAGAGACAAAACTCATATATAGTTTATGTAAAAAAATCTGAATCTATTTCAGATATATTAAAAACACTTAATGCATTGGATTCAATGTTTGATTATGAAGATAAAAGAATTTATAGAGATTATAGTAATCAAATGCATCGTTTAAATAATCTAGATATGTCTAATTTAAAAAAAACTATTGATGCTAGTCAGAAACAAATTGACATGATAAAAGTAATAATGAATAATAGTGAAATAAGTTCAATGCTTAGTGAAAAAGAGAAAATATTTTGCAAAATAAGACTTGAATACCCTCAGTATTCTTTAAGTGAAATAGCTTTATTTTTTAAATCAAATTATGGAATTGAAGTAACTAGAACTGGTTTGAATCACTATGTTAGAAAAATAAAAAAACTTATTGAATTAATATAATTTTTGAATGTGCATTTGCTTATTAGTTGTAGCAAACTTGTTAAAAATGACATAAGTGCACCATTTGAATTTTAGTTTTTAATTTCTTATAATTTATATATTGATGTTACAAAATGGGGTAATTATGTTATTTAAGAAAAACAACAAAAAAGATGAACCTGCTAAATTACACTCTTCTAGAGGTGAATCTTTAAGCGAAGAAAATAAAATAAATGATTCTGTAACTCAATTTGAAGAAATTAAAAAGATTCATGAGAACGAAGTTAATGCTGTTTTATTTGAAAGAGAAATTAAGCTAAGAGAAAAAGAAGCTCAAATCGAAAAGAAACAAACTTTCATTCAAAAGACAAATGAAATTCTAGAAAAAGAAACTTCTGAATTTGAAAGAAGAATGGAGTTACAAGAAAAAGTAAATTCTAAAAAGAGACATGAACTTAAAAAAAGAGATATAGCTTATAGAAATAGAAGTATTTTGGGATAAATAACTTACAAAGTTATTTGTCTTTTTTTATAGTTTCTCCCCTACAAAGTTATTTACTTATTGGAGGGATAAAAATAGGAGGAAAATAAACAATGGAATATATTAATGGAAAAGTAACATATTCAAATAAAAATTATGTTGTTCTAGAAGCTAACTCTATTGGACATAAAATTTATATAAATGACAGCATGGCTTTTGATAACAACCAATTATATAGAATCTATATATATCAAAAAGTTTCTCAAACTAATAAAGGTAATTTTCTATTTGAATACTATGGGTTCAAAGATCCACAAGAAAAAATATTTTTTGAGCAATTGATTAACTTGAATGGAATTGGTCCAAAGACAGCATTAAACATTCTTAAAACAAACTTAGACGAATTAAAATCATTAATAAAAACTAAAGATTATAAAGCTTTAGAAACTTTGCCTGGATTTAATAAGAAAATAGCATGACAGATTATTAACGATATTTCTTATAAATTAAATTTTGAATTTAAGAACGAAAATCATACCACAAATAATAATCAAACAATTACTACAAAGATCTCTGATTTGGTATCTGCTTTAAAAGCTTTAGGTTATAAAAAAGAAGAAGTTGAAATTGCACTTAGTGAAATACCATTAAAAATAGAAAATTATAGATCAATGGAATTAAGTGATCTTATTAGTGAAACAATAAAAATAATAATTGGTGGAAATGAATCTAATTCAATTAAGGCCAACTAAGCTTAGTGACTTTCAAGGTAAGCAGCAACTTAAAAACAATATAAAAATATATTTAAAAAATTGTTTAAAAAACAATAGTTGTCTTGATCATTGTTTACTTTATGGCCCAGCGGGGGTTGGAAAAACAACCTTAGCAAAAATAATTGCCAACGAATTAAAGACTAATATAAAAGTTGTTTTAGGCCCTCAGATCAAAGAAAAAACAGACTTATTAAATATTTTGTATTCCATTAAAGAAAATGACATTATCTTTATTGATGAAATACATTCAGTTAATCAATGCTGTTATGAGCTTTTATATTCAGTAATGGAAGATTTTACTTTTAGTGTAAGTATTGGAAAAGAATTCAATGCCAAACTCACTACACTAAAACTTCCAAAGTTTACTATCATTGGTGCTACAACAATGCTTGGTAACTTGCCAGATCCTTTTGAAGAAAGGTTTGGAATCTTATTAAATATTGATGAATATTCACCTGATGATATCTACAAAATACTTAAGTTTAGTGTAAACCATTTTAATATTGATATTGAAGATGAAATACTTATTGAAATTGCAAAAAAGTCTAAAGGAATACCAAGACTTTCAAAAAGAATATTAAGTAGGTTTTTGGATCATTATCAAGTTAAAAAAGAAAGTATGGATACAATCCTTAAAAAAATAGGTATTTACGAATACGGTTTAAATGATTTAGATATAAGATATTTAAATTTGTTGAAATCTAATAAAGCGGTTGGGCTAAAGACAATTTCACAAATTCTGAATTTAGATGAAAAAACTATAGTAAATAAAATTGAACCATACTTACTTAAAAAGAATTTAATACTAAAAACTTCATTAGGAAGAGTGTTAACAAATAATGGAGAAGCTTATTTAGAATCAAATTACCCTGTTTAAAAAACAGTATTAATGGGAATTATTCCCGTTTTTTTATGTCTACAAATTATTAAAATATTTTGCCTTACAATGAAACTAATATGAAGGTTATAGAAAAAATGAAAAACAATTTAATAGTTTATGTCAAGAGGTTGATGATGAACCATTAAATGATGTAAAAGCAATTATATTAATGGCTAAATCATGTGTTGAAGGGGGGCAACAGTATTAATACTTAGCCAAGTTAAACACATTAAAAGCATCAAAAAAAACAGTTAAAAATATTCCAGTAATTGGTTTAATAAAAAAGAAATATGTTTATAGTGAGGTTTATATAACAGCAACATTAAAAGAAATAAAACAACTTATAAAACTAATAGTTGATGTTATAGCACTTGATGATATAAATAGATATAGACTTAATGGTGCGACATTAGATGAATTAGTTACATATTGTAGAAAGAACGCTCCAGAAATATTATTAATGGCAGATTGTGCAACGCTAGAAGATATTAAAAATGCAGAGGCGTTAAAGTTTGATCTAATAGGTACAACTCTTCGAGATTATACAAAAGAAAGTGCTGGTAGATCAAATATAGAAAATAATTATGAATTTATTAAAGCAACTTTAAAAGAAATAAAAACTCCTTTAATAGTAGAAGAAGGTATATGAGAACCTAAACAAGTGGATGAGTTATTAAAACTTGGATGTCATTCAGTAGTTCTTGAAAATGCAATAACTCTTACTAAAGAAATAACAAAGCGTTTTTTGAAAGTAATAACTTAGTCTGAGAATAAAGAAGCAAGAAAATTTTAGTATTAAAAAGAACAACATTAAATCCTTATTTAGTAACTTCAATAAAAGAAGAAAAGAAAATAAAGAAAAGATAAAAGATTTTTTCTCTCAGATTTCCAGAGGTTTGATGTTACAAATCGTAGTATTACCAATAGCAGGTTTGCTACTTGGTATTAGTGGAGTTATTGGAACCAATTTAAAAAATGAAGGTGAGATTATTGCAGCAAATATTTTAAGTGCTATATCTTCTGTGGTATTTAATATATTACTGCTTCTGTTTTCTGTGGCATTGACCATAACCTTTTCAAAAGATAGGAGAGCTAGTGGGTTTTGTTCAGTGTGAATGGTGGCTAAAATGTACACCATTATTAGACATGAAAAATTACCAATAAAGACATAACTGTTGATAATGGATTGGAGTTTCAAATGATGGGTATAATAGCAAAGCAATTCAACTTTAAAGTTTATTATTGTCAATCTTATTCTTCATTCCAAAGAGACACTAACGAAAACATAAATGGGTTAGTTAAAAAATGATACAAAAAAACTGATTTTAGTTTAATAAGTGAAGACAAAATAAAAACCTTCGAATGAAAAGTAAATAACATGCCAAGAAAAATGTTTGGTTATAAAACAGCTTATCAAATGTACCAAGAAAATATTTAAAATAAAAAAACTCTCAACTTA
>CASDXH010000008.1 GCA_949285105.1 uncultured Mycoplasma sp.
ATTCTAGTCATTGTTCTACTGTTAATTGTTTAGACATAAAAAGACAATAATTCCTTTCCTGAGAATTGAATTATTGTCCAATTTTAATGTCCATGTTTAGACTTTTGGATAGCTGAATCAAAATATTATAAACAATGATTGATGATTTTTTATGAACTTAAAACAAGGGCAATAAAAGATGTTTTGTTAACATGTTGTGATAATTTGAAAAGAATATCAGAAGCTTTAAAAGTTGCATTCCCAAATGTTCAAATTCAAAAATGCATTACCCATCAAATAAGAAATTCTACAAAACATGTATCTCCAAAAGATGTTGCATCATTCGCAAATGATATGAAAAAAATTTATAAATCACCAAACTATGATGCAGTTCTTAAAGCACTCGATTCTTTTGAAAAATCTTGAGGAGAAAAATATCCATATGCTATCAAATCATGAAAAAATAATTTTGATGAATTTGTAACATTTTTTGATATCCAACAGAAATTAGAAAAATCATCTACACAACAAACACAATAGAAAATTTAAATAGAAATATTAGAAAGATTACAAAAACAAAAGGTGCTTTTACAAACACCCAATCGTTATCAAAAATATTAAATCAACTAACTATCTTATTTCCGGATAGATTATGTAATATAAAATAATTGTTATCAAGCGATTTAAAAGATAACCTAAAAATGAGTTTCTCCAAAAATCGCTACACTACCATCTATTACTTAAGGTGTGAATAGTTTGTTAAATTTCTATACAATTATTTTTTAATAATTTTTTATTAAATTACTTCTTCTTTTATGAGGGGACAAAATCATTTGGAAGTGATTATAAGTTTAGTGTGCAAAATAATTTATAACAAAAATATAAAACAATATGTCTAAGTTTTATGCATATATCACCATCTTGTATTAATATATGTAAGTTACAAATTATAGTTATTTTATGGTTTAATTTAAATGTTATAAGTAAACTTATTAAATAAAAAATGGGGAAAATATGAAAAACAACAGCATATATTGAATAAAAGTTAAAACACCATCTGTTCTAGATGAAATATTTAATAGTATTTTAATATCCCAATATAAAAAACTTTCTTTAATAGATTATGGTATAGCAAATAGTAGTGTCTATGATTACAACTTTGATGATGATAGAAGTTTTTGAGTACAAGCAAACGGATTAAGTGATGTATTATCAATGCTATCTACTATTTCAGTAGAATTTTCTACCCCTATATTATCATTCCATGATGGAGTTTTTGCTGTGTTCAATTCATTAGGTAAAAAAGTTGAACTTGATGATGATGTAAAAACTGATTTTAGAAAAACATGTAAAGTAATAGAAATGCAAACAGGATACTTCTTTGATTTAGAAGACGATTTTGATCGGGATGATGAAGATCTTGATGATGAAAAAGATGATGTTTTATCAGATGATGAAGAATTTGATGATCAAAATCTTGATTATGAAGATGATCAATTATCAGAAGATGAAGAAGACCAAGATGATGATATAGAATATCAATTTAACTTTTCTAAAAACAACCTAAGTGACGATGAAGAAGATAATTCTTTTGAATTCGAAGAAGAAGGTGGTTGTGGTTGTGAGAACTGTCAATGTGGTTTAGGCCAAGAAAGTTTTGACAACGGTGATAAAAATAGCGAAGATGATGAAAAAACTAAAGAAGAAATAATAAAAGAGTTATTTGAAATAGCTTCTCAAGAAGAATATGATGACAACACAAGTCAAGAAGATATTAGTGCATCTAATTTAAGCGACACTTTTACGGAAGTTTTAAATGAAGAAATTAGCAATATTGAAAACAAAGAAAATGATAAAGATGACATTAGCGATATTTTAAAATTTTTTAATGATGACTCTAAAAAGAACAATTCTAAAATTGAAATTAATGAAATTAGTTTAAATGAAAAATTTGAACCAGAAATTAATGTTGTTGAAATTGATATAAACAACGAATCAGAAGATAAGCAATTATCTTTTGAAGAATTTAGTTTAGCTGATTGTGAAAATGAGTTTGATAAACTTGTTAATCAAGTTTCTAAATCAGAGCAAGAAGAAACAGTTAGTGAATTTGGTTGTAACGAAGAAGACTGTAGTAGTTGTTCTGGTTCTTGCTATTGTTCACAAGTTTCTGATGACTATGATGAAATTGATAACTTTGCAGCAGATACATTTAAATTGAACAACAAAGAAGAAGATAAAGAAGAATATTTTCAATCACAAGTTGATGACTTTTTAATTTATGAATACGAAGAACCTTGCTGCGAAGATAAACTAGAATACTATACTGATAATATAGAATTAAGTGGTCAAAAGGATGAATTTGACTTGAGGGGAGAAAAAGATATGCAAAAGGAATTAGATAAAGATATAGAAGGATTTAAAGAAATTGGATTTGATGAAATAGAAAAAGCACTTAAAGAATTTTTTAATGTTGATAACTCTTTAGAATCAGTTTCTGACTCAACAAAAGATGATGTTGATAAAATTCTAAAAAGAATTGAAGCATTAAGAGAACAAAATAGTGCTAATGCAATTTCAACTGAACTTGAAATAGATCTTAAACCAATTTATGAATCACTAAAAAGTGGTGAAGTTACTTTAGATATTTATACAGATGAAAGTCAAAAATACATTATTGAAAAACTTAACGGTTTATTAAATGATATTGAAACTAAAAAAGAGGATGAGGTTTCAGAATTATCTGATGAAGATATCTTTAAAGCTGTTGAAATAATCTATCCTCCACAAGAAGAAATTGTTGATAATGGGGAAGTTATTCAATTAGAAGAAATTACTGCAAGTGATCTTAACTTAGATACTAATGAAAGCCAAAATTTCTATGATAACTTTGATTCTTTTGAATGAGAAAAATTTGAAATTGAACAAGAATATGATCAATTTAAAAATATTGAAGATGTATTAGATAGCAAATTTGGCGGATACAACCAAGAAGTATTTTCAAATGCTGACAATGTTGAATCTAACTTTGAAAACATTGATGATGTAATGAATAGCAAATTTGGAGGCTACCAATCTCCTATTGCATCATATGGATTTGCAAAAAATGAAGATAACAATCCAATAGACACTGTTCTTGAACAAAAATTTGGTTTCTATTCAAATGATGTTGAAAATAAAGTGAATCCAGTTTTTATTAATAATGAAATTAGTTCTAACATGGATTCAGTATTAGATGAAAAATTTGGCGGATACAACCTTTCAAAAAATGAACCAGAGTTTGTTACTAAATATCAAGAAAGTAAACATGAAGACGATATTGTAACTAATGAAGATTTCCATTGAAACGAAAACCAAAATGATATTGATTTAGAATTTGACACAGTTGTAGAAGTTGAACCTACAGAAACTAACTTTAATTTATATGGAGATGACAATTTATTTTCTTCGCCTGTAGTAAATGAAGATAATGTTGATTCTTTTGATGATTCAATCAATGACCTAGAAATTGAACAAGATACAGAAGAATTTATCCCTTACTTTGAATCTGAAAACCTACTTGATAAATTTGACCAAAGTGTTGGTGAAGAATATTTAGTTGATTTAACAGTATTTGATGCTCCAGAAGAAATTGCTTCTGATAACATTGAAAAAATTGAACAAGCTTTTGAATCTAGTGAAACTTTATTTAGTGAAAACGATAATCCTGCTAACATGTTTGATTTAGAAAAAGAAAACTTATACAAAAATATTTACGATGATGTAGTTTCAAATGACAATAATTTAAATGATGCTTTAAAAGTAAATGAAGACTTAAATTTATCAAGTAATGAAATAAGTTTTGAAACTAAACCATTTGAATATGAAGTATTAAGTAAACCTAAATCAGAACCTAAGAAAACAAATATTGATGAACTATTTAAATATGATCACTCAAGAATTGATCTTGAAAGAATCAAAGCTAATAGCGAAAGTCAAAGAGCAATCATTAGTGGTTTATCTGAATTCTTAAAGAAGATAGAAATCGAAAAGAATAAACTACAACAAAAAAGAGAAGAAATAGAAAAGAAAAACCAATTAGCTAAACAAATTATCAATCAAGGCTATGATAGAGAAAAAAGTTTTGAATTCGAAAAAAGAAACTGAAGATAATTATAAAAAATAATCTTAGTGTGTGCAGCAATGCATGCACTTTTTATTTGTCAGTAATTAAATTCCCTAGTGGCAAAATCACTTGGAACTGACGTATAAGTATGCTAATAAAATTTATGCTGTTGTTTTTAGGTTAAATATAGTAAAATTAAAAAGCATATTATTATTTTATGCACAAAGCATGTGGAAGGTATATTTTAGATATGCCGCCAAACCACGTAGAGAACGTTTTATTATAAATATTTTATAAGGAGAGTTGCTTGTGGCTTTTAAAGATCCAAAGATTACAAGAATTGCCAAAATTGAGTTAATTGGTGGACAAGCTAAACCAGGTCCTGCTTTAGCTTCTATTGGAATTAACATGGCAGAATTCACAAAACAGTTTAATGACAAAACAAAAGATCAAAACGGGGAAGTTATTCCTTGTATTATCACAGCATACAAAGATAAATCTTTTAAATTTGAAGTTAAAACTACTCCAACAGCTGTTTTATTAAAGAAAGCAGCAGGAGTAAGTTCTGGTTCAAAAAATGCTAAGACTGAAACAGTTGCTACTATTTCAAAAGAAAAAGCATTAGAAATTGCTAGATACAAAATGAAAGATTTAAATGCAAACGACGAAGAAGCTGCTTTAAGATTGGTTGCAGGAACTGCAAAACAAATGGGTATTAAAATTGAAGGCGTTAGTCCATATAAAAATAATGGGAGCAAATCATAATGTCTAAAAAACAAAAAATCAATTTTGATAAAACTTCTTTCTACTCAATGGAAGAAGCTGTTAAATTAGTAAAAGCTCATTCAAAAACAAAATTCGTTTCTTCAATTGATATAGCAGTTAAATTAAATCTTGAAACTTCAAAATCAGATCAGCAACTAAGAGGTTCTATTTCTTTACCTCATTTCTTTGGTAAGAAAAAGAAAATATTAGTTTTAGATGAAGGATTAACAGATAAAGATGCATCTAAATTAGGTGTTGATTTTGCTGGTGATAAAGAAAAAATCGAAGAGATTTCAAAAGGTTGATTAGGATTTGACTTAATTATTACAACTCCTAAAATGATGCCAGCTTTAAGTAAGCTAGGTAAAATTTTAGGAACTAGAGGTTTAATGCCTAACCCTAAAATCGGTAACGTTACGACAGATTTACCAAAAACAATTGCACAATTTAAAGCAGGTATTGATGAATATAGAACTGACCAATATGGAAACATCCATATGAAAGTTGGTAGAGTTGATGCTGATGATGCAAAAGTTGTTGAAAACATTAAATTCTTACTTGATTTCCTTGTTTCTAAAAAACCAGCATCTGTTAAAGGAACTTACATTCAAAATGTTTCAATTTCTTCAACAATGGGTCCTGGGGTTAAGATCTTAATTGATAAGTCTCAACAAAACAAATCAAGTAAAGTTAAATCAAGTAAAAAGACTGATGGTAAAAAATCTAACGCTGTTGAAAAACCAATTTACTATAAACCTATATATAAAGTAGAAAGAAAAGTTAAGGAAAGCAAAAATCCTTCAACTCCTCCAAAAGTTGTTCAAACAGCTATTAAAACAAAACCAGTTACTAAAAAACCAGTAGCTAAAAAACCAACAGCTAAACTTGCTTCTAAACCAGTTGCAAAACCTGTAAGCAAACCTGGTATTAAACCAACAACAAAACCAGCTACTAAACCAGTAGTTAAAAAACCAGTTAGTGCTAAACCAGTATCTAAACCAGCATCAGCAAAACCTGCTACTAAACCGGTTTCATCTAAACCAGTCGCTAAAAAACCAGTTGCATCAAAACCAACTACTAAACCAGTGGCTAAAAAACCAGTTGCTGCTAAACCAGCAGGAAAACCAGTAGCTAAAAAACCAGTTGCACCAAAACCAACTACTAAACCAGTGGCTAAAAAACCAGTTGCTGCTAAACCAGCAGGAAAACCTGTAGCAAAAACTGCCTCTAAACCAGTAGTGAAAAAACCAGTTGCGACAAAACCAAGTGCAGCTAAAGCAGTAGCTAAACCTGCTGCAAAAACACCTGCAAAACCAGCGGCTGCAAAAGTTGCTAAAAAAACTAAATAATTTATTTTGTGTGGTATGCTTTGTTAAAAGAATGAAAGTAGGAATTTCTTAATTTCATTCTTTTTTATTTTATAATTATTAAAATATTTTTAAGAATCGGTATTGGTTATGGACAAAAATAACAACATTAGTCATGATAAAGAAGTTGCTGTTGAATTTAACAACATAAACTTTAGTTATAATTTAGATCCAAATCTTTTAAATCTTAAAAACATTAATTTCAAAATTCATGAAAATGAATATGTTTGTGTAATTGGACATAATGGTAGTGGTAAGTCCACAATATCAAAAGTTTTAACCAATATTTTAAAACCACTTTCAGGAGAAATTAAAATTTTTGGAACCCCTATTAACTACTATAATAATAAATTTTTAAGGGACAATGTTGGGATTATATTTCAAAACCCTGATAGTCAATTTATAGGTTTAACAACAGAAGATGATATAGCTTTTGGACTAGAAAATAAAAAAATTGACCCACTTGAAATGCGTAATATCATAAATGAAGTTGCAAAGACTATTGATATAACTCATCTTTTAGATAAAGACTCTATTTCATTATCTGGAGGTCAAAAGCAAAGAGTTGCTATTGCTTCAGTTCTTGCAATGAATCCCAGAATAATGATTTTTGACGAATCAACTTCAATGCTTGATCCAAGGGGTAAAAAAGAATTAAAGCAAATAATGTTGGACTTAAAAAAACATGCTAACAAAACTATTATTTCAATTACTCACGATATGGACGAAGTTCTAAATGCTGATAAAGTAATCGTTCTTGAAAAAGGTGAAATTAAAATGATTGGAAAGCCTGATGAAATATTTGTTGATGAAGAATCTTTAAAAAGAATGGCTTTAGACTTCCCTTTTTTAATCAAGTTATCTAAGCATTTAAAAGATAAAAATGTTTTATCTAAAATAACTATTAATCTAGATGAATTGGTGGATCAAGTATGCAAAAAATAAATAATAGGAAAAAAGATTTATATCATTATCATCTTAAAGATGATGAGATTATTGCCATAAAAGATTTAACTTGTGAATTTGTTAATAGTGATAACAAAATTATAAGAGCAGTGGATAATTTCTCTTATGTGTTCAAGAAAAACCAAATCCACTTCATTATAGGGAATTCTGGTAGCGGTAAATCAACTCTTGTTTCTCACTTTAATGGATTATTAAAAAGTAAAAGTGGTTACATAAATGCTGATGGTTTTGAAATACATGGAAAACAAAGAAAAATAAAAAAACCTAAATTACTAAGAAGAACTGTTAGCATGGTTTTTCAATTTCCAGAATATCAGTTATTTAAAGATACAATTGAAAAAGATATATCATTTGGTCCTAAGTCTTTAGGGATACCAAAACATAAAGCATATTTAATAAATAAAGAAAATATCAAAAAACTTGTTATAGATAATTTTGAAGAATTATCAAAACAATTCAATTTTAATTGTTCAGCTGACAAACTATTTGATACTTACGATATTAAATTTAAAAAGATTAATAGATTAAAAGTAAAAGTATACTTTTTCAAAAATGAGAATAAAAAAATTTTATTTAAAAAAGTATATAATTACGAATGTATTTCTGAAGACAAAGTATCATATGAAGATGCAAGAAAATATCTTACAAAACTTGGAATGCCAGAGGAATATTTATTAAGAAACCCTTTTGGTTTATCTGGTGGACAAAAAAGACGGGTAGCAATTGCAGGTATTCTAGCAATTGAACCAAAGATATTAATATTTGACGAACCTACAGCTGGACTTGATCCTCAAGGTGAGCAAGAAATGATGGACATCATTCAAGAGGCAAAAAGAGGTGGACAAACAGTAATAGTAATTACTCATACAATGGATCATGTATTAGAAGTTGCTGACAATGTTATAGTTATGAATGAGGGTAAAGTATTACTTCACGGTACAGCATATGAAGTATTTACTAATCCAATATTATTAGAAAAAACAAAGATGGAAATCCCAAAGGTTATTAATGTTATAAATGAGTTATCGTCTAAAAATAACAAGTTTAAAGAATTGTATGATTTACAACCCAGAACTTGTGAAGAGTTGGCTGATGCAATAACTTCAATAGTGGGTAAAAAGAAAGTTATGAAAGGAAAATAGAAAATGAATACAAATGGGTATATAGCAGGGAATTCATTAATACATAGAATGAATCCATCACTAAAGTTTATTTGTTGTATTTTATTCATAGTGATGATATTCATTCCTTTCGGTTTCTTTTTCCAAATTATTTTAAGTGTTGTTGTTATTTCTATTTACTTTATTGCTAAATTACCTATTAAAAAATTAATGAATATCTTCAAATCAATATTAGTAATGATGGCACTATTAACACTTATTAATTGGTTCAGTTATAAAGGGCCTGGTGTCATATTTAATTTTGAAGATAGTGTTCATTTGTTATTCAATCCAAAATTTTCTAATGTTGTAACAATTAATGGCAAGTCTTTCTTGCAAGGTTATATGTGAGGTGGACAATATGTTACTGGAATGCTTCCAGAAAACATTGGCCTTGACACCGTTATTAATGAAAGTAATAATATGTTAAGCTTTAATAAAGGATTTGCTGTCATTAATTCAAGCATACTAATAGAAGGTAAAAGTTTTAATGATGTTATAAGATTGCTATCAAAAAACTATAAAGTTATCTCTTATGTAGATGGATCAAGTTTATATTTATACCTTTACACAACTAAATGATATGGGTTTAGTTCTTTTGCAATCACATTAATGTTATATGTATCTATAAAAGTATTACTAATGATAATTGTTGTAACTGTATTAACTTCTACAACTTCATCAGTTGAATTAACATATGCATTAGAAGATATACTAAATCCTCTTAGAATCTTTAGATTACCAATTACAATATGATCTACAACAATAGCTTTAGGAATTAGGTTTATTCCTTCGCTTTTGGATGAATCAAATAGAATATTAAAAGCTCAAGCATCAAGAGGTCTTGATTTTGTTAATGGTAATTACATTGATAAGATGCAATCATTAAGTTCATTGATTGTTCCATTGTTCTCTATTGCTTTTAAAAAAGCTGATGAACTTGCAAACGCAATGGAAGCAAGGGGTTATGATCCAAATCAAACTAGAACAAGATATAGAGACTATAAAATCCATTTAGGTGATTGAGTATTCTTTGCTTTTATGTGTATGCTACTAGGATTCTTTATTGCAATGATATCATTTGGTAAAACTGTCTACATTACACCATTAGGTTTATTAGATGCAATTATTATGTTTGGTAAGAATTAAAATATGGAAAAAACATATTGTGTAAAGGTTGCATATGATGGTTCAATGTTTTTTGGTTGAGCTAAGCAAAGCGACAATTCAATAAGAACAGTTCAAGGTTGCATTGAGAATTTACTATCTGAGATAACAAAAGAAAAAGTAAGTATCTACGCTTCTGGAAGAACAGATAAATATGTTCATGCTATTGATCAGTGTTTTCACTTTAAAACTAAATATGATTTGGATAAGAAAATACTTTTTAAGCAAATGCTTATTAATCAACCAGAAGACATATCATTTAAATCAATAAAACTTGTTGATAGTTCGTTCCACTCTCGTTTCTCTATTAAAAGAAAAACTTATCTTTATAAAGTAAATATTGGGAAGTTCAACGTATTTGAAAGAAACTATGTTCTTCAATATAACAAACCAATTGATATTAAAAGTTTAAAAAAGGTAAGCAAACTTTTTATTGGGGAAAAAAATTTTCTTTCTTTTAGCACATCAGAGTCTGCAAATAGTGTTAGACTAATTGAAAGTATTAAGATAACAAAAAAAGATAATTATGTTTACTTTTATTTCACTGGTAATGGATTTTTAAGAAGCATGATTAGAATGATTGTTGGCACATTGCTTTGCTATAACGAAAATAAAGTGACTATAGATCAAATTAATTATTATTTAGAAAATCCAAAAAAAGGTTCAAGCCAAATTAAAGCTGATGGTTGTGGACTATACTTATACAAAACAATTTATTAACGTTAGATGATTATCTAACATTTTTATTTTTGTAATGATGAAAAATAAAAAATGCGAATTACTCGCATTAATTAAAATTATTGTTTATCTCATTCTTTATTTTTGATACCTTCAATTAATTCGTCAATTCACTTAAGTGTGTAATTTCATGAATTTAAACCATATCTTATAGTTTGGTGTCAGTATCATTTGTCACGGTTCTTGCTTTTGTTTCTCTCATTTTTTTCTATTTCTTCAACTTGTAATTCAAGAGTTTTAATTTTTGTTAACACAATAGTTTTTAGTTTTTCTAAAAATAATATATTTTTCTCATCAGATAGATAAAAACCAAAAAATGTTCTTACTAAGAACAACAATTTAACATCCAAATATCTATCAGCTTCTACATCAATCTCTTCTTCTAATCTAAAAAATTCCTTTTTACCAAGTTCTGTAACCTTATAGATTTCTTTAACTCTATTATTAACAATTGTTGATTCTGAAGTTAAAAGACCCGATGCTTTTAATTTTTTAAATTCTATATAAACTTGTGATTGTTTAACATTGTAAAAATTTTTAATTGAATTTGATAATAATTTGTCGAATTCATATGCTGACATAGGTCTCATATCAATTAAACCTAAAATAATAAATCTAATCATATTCCCCCCGAAACATAAATATGTTATATATACTTTTTCTTTTTAAACAAAAAAGTTTGAATCTCCTAAAAATTATTATATAATACAAATTACTAAATATATAGTACTTAATATTTAGTATTAAATATTTAGTATGATGAAAGGAGATATATGAAGATACAAAAAAGTAACAAGATAAACTTTAGTAGTTTGTTCATCGGTTGGAAGCCATTATTTGGGCTGATTAATGAATCTTTCTGAAGAGGAGTATTTGGTCCATTCTTCGCTTTTATATTCCCAATTATATTCATTGCGATACTTGGTAGTGTATTAGGGTATTCACAACTTCTTGGTGGTGCGTTGGCTATAGCACCAATGTCAATTACTACAACATCAATGCCTACATTAATGTTTGAGTTTAAAAAATCTTCATTACTTAAAAGAATTGGTAGTACCCCAATAAAAATTTCTTCATTTTTATGAGTTGCGATTTTATATTACTTAATGATTATTTTTGCATCTGTTGTTTGATGTATTGTGTTCTCTATGTTAATGTTTGGTATTTCTCATTGAACAAGTGGTGAGGTTATATCTGAAGGAATTACTGGTGTTAAGGGTGCGTTAATATCTATGAATTTTAGAGATACATTAGAAAATGTTAATTGATTTGGATTTATTTGAGGTCAATTAATGTTAACATTGGTTGGGTTAGTATTTGGTATGATGCTTGTGGCAATCTTGAAATCAACTCCTGCAATTCAAGCAATTGGAACAACAGTTTTAATTACTTCACAATTTTTAACAGCTATGGTTTTACCAATTGGTACAGTAAGAGAAATCGAACCGCTTTGATATTTAGGATATGTTTTATCACCATTTAAAACACCAACTAACATGATCCTAGAATCATGAAACGGAAGTGTGCAATTACCATCAATGGATCAAATAATGTCACCTGTGAATGGAATGCCAGGACAAATACAAGACATTAACTTCGTAAATTACACAACACAAGGTAATCCATTTGATATCAACAAAGAATATTGATACTTTAACAGCGATGGTAAAAATCTTTTAATCTTAGGTAAAGCTGAAAAAATAGTTTCACTAGTTCTACCATTTGTGTGAATGGGAATATTTGGATTTGTTTCAATGAAATTTTTTAAATGAACAAGTAGGTAACATAATATGGAAAATAATAATTTAGTTCACATTATAGAAGAATTTAAAAAAGTTGATACAAAAACTTATAATGAAAAATTCATTATAAATAACAATGCACAAAAGAAATCATTAGTTGAAATAAAAGACCTAACTAAAAAATATAAAGATCTTACAGTTATTAAAAATTTAAATATCAATTTCTATGAAGGTGAAAATGTTGCAATTCTTGGTGGTAATGGTGCTGGTAAAACAACATTAATGGAAATGATTGCCGGATTAAATAAGCCTACATCAGGATCTATTGAATATAAATATGATTTCAAAAATTCTTTCTTAGAAAAAATAGGTATTCAATTTCAAGATTCTTCATTTCCAAAAGGAATAAAGGTTAAAAGAGTTATAAAATTTGTTAATGATATATATGAAACAAATATAAGTAAAAGCGATCTAGATGCTATGTTACAAATATTTGGAATTAATGAATTCTATAATAAAAATGCTTCATCACTTTCTGGGGGGCAAAGTCAAAGATTAAATTGTTTACTTTCAATACTGCATAAACCATCAATAATAATCCTTGACGAGCTTTCAACAGGACTTGATATAACAATTAGAAACAAAATAAAAACCTTTATTAAAATGTTTGCAAAAGATAATAATATGAATATTCTTTTAGTTAGCCATAACCTTGATGAAATTGAATATTTAGCTGACAGAATAGTTCTATTAAAAAATGGTGAAGTTTTTGTTGATGCATCAAAAGAACAAGTTATTGAAAAATTTGGTAGCTTGCAAAATATGATTGAACTTTATATATAATTAATTACTCATTATTACTCAATTTACTTAGTACATCAGATAGATGTACTTTTTTATTTTAGTCTACAAAAAATACTGATTTGAAAAGCATTTTAAAATATGTTTACTACCAAACTATTTATTTCTTATTTTTCAAAACTTATAGTATAATATTTATCGAGTTATTTTTTTTATCCTAGTAAATTGATACACTTGGATAAGTTGTAAAGAAAAGAAGGAGAGATAACAAATGCCTACTATATCACAGTTAATTAGACATGATAGAAAAGACAAAGTAAAAAAATCTAAATCTCCTGCATTAAATTATTCTTACAATTCTTTAACAAAACAAAGAAAAGCAAATCCATCTCCATTTAAAAGAGGGGTTTGTACAAGAGTTGGTACAATGACACCTAAAAAACCAAACTCTGCGTTAAGAAAATATGCAAAGGTTAGATTAACAAATAACTACGAAGTCTTAGCTTATATACCTGGTGAAGGTCACAACCTTCAAGAACATAGTGTTGTTTTAATCAAAGGTGGAAGAGTTAGAGACTTACCTGGGGTTAGATATCACATTATTAGAGGAACTCTTGATACTTCTGGTGTTGATAAGAGAAGACAAGAAAGATCTGGTTATGGTGCTAAAAAACCTAAGGATAATGGACAAGGTAATAAATAAGGAGTAAGTTACTATGAGAAAAAATAGAGCAGAAAAAAGAAATGTGTTACCAGATCCTGTATATAACTCAAAATTAGTTACAAAAGCTATCAACGCTGTAATGCTAGATGGTAAAAAAGGTCTAGCTCAAAACATTGTTTATGATTCATTCAAACTTATTGAAACTAAAACAAAAGAAGAAGGTGTAGAAGTTTTCAAAAAAGCTTTAAATAACATTATGCCTTCTCTTGAACTAAGAGTTAGAAGAATTGCTGGGGCTAACTTCCAAGTACCAACTCCAGTTAGTAAAGAAAGAAGACAAACACTTGGGTTGAGATGATTAATTCTTTCTGCAAGAAATAGAAATGAAAAATCAATGGTTGAAAAACTTGCTAATGAAATCATTGATGCTTCAAAAGGAACTGGTGCTTCTTTCAAGAAAAAAGAAGACACTCACAAAATGGCTGAAGCAAACAAAGCATTTGCTCACTTGAGATTTTAGAAAGGACACAACATGGCAAGAAAATTTGAATTAAGCAAGTTTAGAAATTTTGGTATCATGGCTCACATTGATGCTGGAAAAACTACTACTTCAGAAAGAGTTTTATTCCATGCTGGTAGAACACACAAAATCGGTGAAGTTCATGATGGTGGTGCCACTATGGACTGAATGGAACAAGAAAAAGAACGTGGTATTACAATTACATCAGCTGCTACATATGTTACTTGAAAAGGATTTGAACTTAACTTAATTGATACTCCTGGACACGTTGATTTTACTGTTGAAGTTGAAAGATCACTAAGAGTATTAGATGGAGCTGTTACAGTTCTTGATGCTCAAAATGGTGTTGAACCACAGACTGAAACTGTTTGAAGACAAGCAAGTAAATATAAGGTTCCAAGAATTGTTTTTGTAAACAAAATGGATAAAACAGGTGCTGACTTTGAAATGTGTGCTAGATCTTTAAAAGAAAGATTATCAGCAATTGCTGTTCCAATTCAATATCCAATCGGTGCAGAAAGTAACTTTACAGGTATCATCGATTTAGTGCAAATGAAGGCATTCATGTTCGATGGTAAACCTGAAGAAAACTTTAAAGAAGATGCTATTCCTGCAAACTTAATGGATAAAGCAAAAGAATGAAGAACAAAAATGATTGAAGAAATAGTTAACTTCGATGACAAAGTAATGGAAAAATACTTAAATGGTGAAGAATTAACTATCGAAGAAATTAAGTCATGTATTAGAAAAGGTGTCTTATCAGCTGAATTCCACCCAATTGTTTGTGGTACAGCTTTTAAAAACAAAGGTGTTAAGTTATTACTTGATGCTGTTGTAGATTACTTACCTTCTCCAATCGATGTACCTCCAATTAAAGGTATCCTTAACGGGCAAGAAGTTGAAAGACACAATCAAGATGACGAACCATTTGCTGCTTTAGCTTTTAAAGTTGCAACAGACCCATTCGTTGGAAAATTAACTTTCATTAGAGTTTACTCTGGGGTTCTTCAAAAAGGATCTTATGTATTAAACTCAACTAAAGATGAAAAAGAAAGAGTGTCGCGTCTTGTTAAGATGCACTCAAACAATAGAGATGAAATTGATGAAATAAGAGCTGGTGATATTTGTGCAGTTGTTGGTTTAAAAAATACAACCACAGGTGACACACTATGTGCTGAAAACTCACCAATTATCTTAGAATCAATGAACTTTGCAGAACCAGTTATTTCACTAGCTGTTGAACCTAAAACAAAAGCTGACCAAGAAAAAATGGGTATTGCTTTAAGTAAGCTAGCTGAAGAGGATCCAACTTTTAGAACTTACACAGATGAAGAAACTAATCAAACAATTATTTCTGGTATGGGTGAATTACACTTAGACATTATTGTTGATAGATTAAGAAGAGAATTCAAAGTTGAAGTTGCAGTTGGTGCACCTCAAGTTTCATATAGAGAAACATTTACTCAAGAAGCTGATTCTGAAGGTAAATATATTAAACAATCTGGTGGTCGTGGACAATATGGTCACGTACTAATTAAATTTGAACCAAATGAAAACAAGGGATTTGAATTTGTTGATAAAATAGTTGGTGGTAAGATTCCAAAAGAATATATTAAACCAATTAAATCTGGTTTAGAAGAAGCTTTAAAATCAGGTCCACTAAGTGGTTATCCAATGATTGATATTAAAGCTACACTATATGATGGTTCTTATCATGATGTTGACTCATCAGAAATGGCTTATAAAATTGCTGCTTCAATGGCTCTTAAAGAGGCTGCTAAAAAAGCAGGAGCAGTACTTCTTGAACCAATTATGGGAGTTGAAGTTGTTGTCCCTGAACAATATTTTGGGGACACTATGGGTGACATTTCTTCTAGACGTGGAAACATCGAAGGAACAGAACAAAGAAACAATGTTCAAGTTATTAAAGCTAAAGTTCCATTGAAAGAAATGTTTGGATATGCAACTGATTTAAGATCTTTCACTCAAGGTCGTGGTAATTATACAATGCAATTTAGTCACTATGCTAAAGCACCAAAATCAATTACTGAAGAAGTTGTTTCATCTAGAACAAAAAAATAAAAATAAAAAGATAACAATAATATATAATTAATTATGCTTTATAAATGTTTTTAATTAATATAAGGAGATTAAAATGGCAAAAGCAAAATTTGATAGAAGTAAAGAACACGTTAACATTGGTACAATTGGACACATTGACCATGGTAAAACTACATTAACTGCAGCTTTATGTACATACCTTGCTAAAAAAGGTGGAGCTAAAGCTATGAAATATGACGAAATTGATAAAGCTCCAGAAGAAAAAGCAAGAGGTATTACTATTAATACTGCTCACGTTGAATATGAAACTGCTAAAAGACACTACGCTCACGTAGACTGTCCTGGTCACGCTGACTACGTTAAAAACATGATTACTGGTGCTGCTCAAATGGATGGGGCTATCTTAGTAGTTGCTGCTACTGATGGACCAATGCCTCAAACAAGAGAACACATCTTATTAGCTAGACAAGTAGGGGTTCCTAAAATCGTTGTTTTCTTAAACAAATGTGATATGGTTGACGACGAAGAAATGATTGGTCTAGTTGAAATGGAAATTAGAGAATTATTAAAATCTTATGGTTTTGATGGTGACAACGCTCCAATCATTAAAGGTTCAGCTTTAAAAGGTCTTGAAGGTGACTCTAAATGAGAAGCTAAATTAGATGAATTAATGGATGCTGTAGATAACTACATCCCAGCTCCTGAAAGAGATACTGATAAACCATTCTTATTAGCTGTTGAAGATGTTATGACAATTACTGGTCGTGGTACTGTTGTAACTGGTAGAGTTGAAAGAGGTACTTTAAAATTAAACGATGAAGTTGAAATCGTTGGTATTAAAGATACTAAAAAAGCAGTAGTTACTGGTATGGAAATGTTCAGAAAACAATTAGACGAAGTTAGAGCTGGTGATAACGCTGGGTTATTATTAAGAGGTATTAATAGAGACGAAGTTGAAAGAGGACAAGTATTAGCTAAACCTGGATCAATTAAACCTCACTCTGAATTTGAAGCTCAAATTTATGCTCTTAAAAAAGAAGAAGGTGGAAGACATACTCCATTTGTTAACGGATATAGACCACAATTCTACTTCAGAACTACAGACGTTACTGGTGCTATCGAATTACCTAAAGGTACTGAAATGATTATGCCTGGTGACAACTCAACAATTACAGTTAAATTAATCAGTCCAATCGCTATTGAAGATGGTTCTAAATTCTCTATTAGAGAAGGTGGAAAAACTGTTGGTGCTGGTACAGTTACAAAAATTATTAAATAATTTAACTTATAGACATGTCAAAAGATAACTTTTAATAGTTATCTTTTTTTTATTTTTTCTCAATCAAAACAGTTACCATATATAATTAATCTGTATATATAAGTTATTACTTTATATTTGGGGAAAGTATGACAAATATGAAATATAGAATCATGGACTATTTAAAAGAACATGGATGAATATACAAAAAACCTGAAGATAAATCGCAACGTGTTTTTAAAAAGAAAGCAGACTCTGGAGTAAGACAGAAGATACAAAAGTTTGGTTCTTTCATGGGTGGTATGATTATGCCAACCATTGGTGTTTTTATTGCATGAGGTTTATGAGCTTCAGCTTTCATATATAATTCACCATCAAGTCACGGATGATTTGTAACTCCTGAACTTGGTAAACTTGTTCCGATAGGAATTAAATGATTACTTCCTTTATTAATTGCTATTAATGCAGGGAAGATGATATATGGTATTAGGGGAGCCACCTTATCCGCTTTTTTAACAATAGTGATTATTGTAGGAACTACAACCGTTTGAGATCAATATGGTGCTGGCGAAGTAGTTTATAAATATGTGCCTGAAAATTACCATTTATACACTGGTCAAGAACTAATAATGGGTACTGATAAAAATCAATACTTCATTGTTGCAACTGATGGATACCGTGTAATGGGTACAACAACTTTTAATGAAGTAATTAATAGAAATGTATTTAATGGATTTGCAGGACGTGACCCAAATCAAATTATTGGAGCAATGGTTGTTGGTCCAATAGGTACTAAAATTTTTAAAACAGTTGAAGAAAACTACATTGACACAGTAAAACCTGGTTTTGAAATGTTGATTAGAAACTTCTCTTTAGCTATTATTGCAATCTTAATGGGATTAGTGTTATTTTATGTGTGACCTTGAATAATGTATGGTATTACAATCCTTATCACTTTAATTATTCAAAGCATGGGACAAAATAAATATATATTCCCAATCCTTACAATTTTTACTGAACCTTTAAGAACAATCTTTTTAAACAATGCATTAAACTATGGGGTTATGGCTCCATTGGGTTTAAATGATATTTCACAACAACAAATTAACAATGTTGCAAACCCGCATTCTATTTATTATTTATATGCTGGTAATGCAGGGCCAGGCCTTGGCTTATTGTTATCATTTGTTGTTTGAAAAAAAGGATCTGAGCGTGCTAATGCTGCTGGAGCTTCACTTGTAGAATTTGTTGGTGGTATCCATGAAGTTTACTATGTTTATGTAGTTCAAAAACCAATTTATATCATCAGTACGATTTTAGGCGCTGCTGCTAGTATGACTGTATTTAGCTTTGCTGGTGGAGGAACTTCTACTATTGTTTCTCCAGGATCAATAATATCTGTGGTTTCAACTTCACCAACTGGTGAACTAATTGGAATAAATATTGCTGGTGTGGTTACTGGTGTAATTGTTACTTTTGTTGTTGCTACTATAATTCAATTAATTCAAAAAAAGAAAAATCCTAATAGTTCTGTTAATCAACAAGAAATTACTTTTACAGATGAAGGTATGAGTTTTAATGCTAACAACACAATAGTAGAAGTTGCTAAAACAAAAGAATTCAAATGAAGTGAAGTTAAAAAACTTATTGTTGCTTGTGATGCTGGAATGGGTTCATCAGCAATGGCTGCTGGAATTATTAAAAAGTGAGTTAATAACAATAATGTAGATGTAAGTGTTTCAAACTGCGCGCTTAAAGATTTACCAAGCGATGTCGATGTAATTGTAACAACTAACGTATTTGAAAAATTTGCAAAAGATAAAGTTCCAAATGCTTTTGTTTATCCAGTAGAAAAATTCTTAGATAAAGGGGCATATGATAACCTTTATAAAAACTTATTAGAAAAACCTGTTGAACAAATTCAAATAGCAAATGTTGAAACACAAAGTAATAATCAACAAACAGTTAAAAAAGAACTAGATAACAAATCTCAAAAATGAATAAGTCATATTAACACTCTACTAAAAACAGAAGTGTGAATGTTGGTATTAATTGTTTGTGGTGCTGTAATGTTGTTAGCTGATGCAATACTGTTTGATGCTGGAACTTTACTTTATAAGACAACTGTAAATTATACTCCTTCAGGAAATATGCCACCTATGAATGGTAATGGATCAAATACAATAACTTCAACAACTACAGCAACTGCTATGGCAAGTTTTGCAAGCTATTTATTCTCACAAATTGCTATAACAATATTCATAGTTACAATAATTGGATTTGGTGTTTGATTAATCATTAAACTATTTAGAAATCCATTAACAAAACAAGGAATTGTAAGTAAAAAAGTTAACATAACATTTATAATAATAATGATCTTATTACTTGCTATATCAATTGGACTATCATTTGCTTTATTGCTTTTAGGAATGTATTTAGATGTTGCAACAACTACACACTTCTATATATTCATTAGTTTATCTATTGCAACTTATTTATCTTTTGTGATTACAATTATTGTATATAGAAACAAGATTAATAAGGTTGTAAGTTCATGAATGAAACAAGAAGATAATATTAATCAAACAGGAGCTAGCAATGAATAAAGAAGTCAAAATTGGTTTAATTGGACTTGGAAAAATGGGTGAAGGTTTGTTAAGAAACCTTTATATGAATAACTTTAAAGTTATTGGATATGATTTAGATAAATCAAAATATGAAACATTAAAAACAGAAGGTTTTAGTCTTGCAGATTCAATTGAAAAAATGATTGAATACAACAACAGCTCAACTAATGTTATTTTGGTATCTGTACCATGCGGTAAACCAACAAGTGACACAGTTGAAAGATTAATTGGTATTTTACCAATGGGATCAATTATTATTGATACTGGTAATTCATATTTTAAAGATAGTTTACTTTCGTATAAAAAAGCAAGAGAAAAAGGAATTCATTTTGTTGACTGTGGTACAAGCGGTGGGCCAAGTGGTGCTTTAAATGGTGCTTGTATGATGGTTGGTGGAGAAAAAGAAGCAATGGATGTTGTTGGTCCAATTCTTGAAAAATTATGTGTTCCTGGTGGATATTTACACACAGGGAAACCAGGAAGTGGTCACTTCTGTAAAATGGTTCATAACGGAATAGAATATGGAATTATGCAATCAATTGCTGAAGGATTCCAAGTGATGCATGATAGCCCTTATAATTATGACCTACATAAAGTTGCAAAACTTTATAATAATGGAAGTGTAATTAGATCATGACTTATGGAACTAATGGTAGAAGTATTTAACAATAAAGAAGAACTTGATTCTATCTCTGGTGTTGTTAATGCAAGTGGAGAAGGTTTATGAACTGTTAAAACAGCTCTTGAACAAGGCACACCAGTTCCATCAATTGCTTCCTCATTATTTGCTAGACAAACATCTTTAAAACAACCAGATCTTTACGCCAATAAATTACTTGCTTCGTTAAGAAATAAATTTGGTGGACACGATATTGTTAAAAAGAAATAGAATTTTTTCTAAAGAAAATATGACCATAGCAAAAGCTATGGTTTTTATTTTTTGTATCAAAATTTTTATCTAAAAATTCTTAACAATAATCTAAATAATGATGATTAAAATAATAAATAAAATAAGTTTTTTATTATTACCAAATATAAATAATTTTATATATATTACACATTGGTGCTGTGTTATATTTAACATATAAAAATATTGGGGTTAATATGAAAAATGCCAAACCTATAGACTTACATAAAATCAACGAATGGGATCTTGAATTGAAACTTGATAAAAATCAAAAAATAGCAACTAATGCTTTGTACATGAATAAGATAAATAGTGTTGCTCTAGTGGGTGAATCTAGAAAAAATAAAATTACCCAATTCTCAAACGATTACCAAGTTTCAACAAGTGTGATTACAGATCAAAAGCAATCTGGTAGATGTTGAATGTTTGCTACTTTAAATGTTTTAAGACACAACTTTATGAAAATAAATGGAATTGATAACTTTGAGTTTTCTCAATCCTATTGTGTGTTTTGAGAAAAATTTGAAAGGGCAAATGTTTTCCTTGAAAAAATAATAGCAACAAAAGAAAAAGATCTTGATTCTAGAGAAATAATTGATTTATTAGAAAATGGTTTTAGTGATGGTGGATATTTTGAAATGTCTGCCAACGTAATTAAAAAATATGGAATTGTCCCAAGCTATGTGATGCCTGATAACTATAATGTTTCGAATTCATATGTATTAAATAAGTTAATTAATATTGTTCTAAAAAAAGCTGCCATCCAATTAAGAAAGACTTATGATGAAGAAGAAATAAATAAAATTAAATTTGATGTATTAAAGAATGTTTACTATTTACTTACATTAATTTATGGAGTACCTCCAAAGAAATTTACTTTAGAATACTTTGGCAAAAACAACAAAAAGGTTAAAGTTTTAAACATATTTAAAAATGTAACTCCTACTGAGATGTATAAGAAAACAAAAGTTAATCTTGATGACTTTATAACTTTAATTCATGTTCCATTAAAACAGTATAAATTTGATCAAGTTTATGAACTAGAAAATTCTGCTCACATTTATGAAAAAGGAAATATGCGTTTTCTAAATGTAGATAGACAAACTCTTGATCTAGCAATTAATGCAATGCTTGAATACAAACAACCAACATGATTTGCTTGTGATGTAACTCACTATTTTGATTTAGAAAGTGGTATTTGAGATAATCAAATGTTTGATTATGAAAGTTTATTTGGGGTTAATTTTAGTGACAACATTGGAGAACTTTTAGAATATAAACATTTTTCTCCAAATCATGCAATGACAATTGTTGGTAGCCATAGTGATGAAAAAGAATATAAACAATTTGTTAAAACAAAACTTTCAAGAACAAAAAAATATGATATTAACTTATTAAAGGAAATATGAAGTGATAATAAAACAAAAGCTTTAAAAATTGAAAATAGCTGAGGTTCAAAATATGGAACTAAAGGTCACTTTGTAATAACAGAAGAATGAAGAAAAAAATATCTTACTGAAGTTGTAGTAAGCAAAGAGCTATTAAAAAAATTCATTAAAGAACATAAAGCTATTGATAACAAATCTTTTGCAAAATTCAAATTTAAAGGTACTTCTGCAAGCAATAAAAAAGAACAAATTATTTATGATGAATTATTTGGAAAAGGTTTAAGAACTAAACCAATAAAAGTTGAACACTGATCAGTATTTTTCAATGAGGTTAAAAAATAATTATGAGGATAAAAAGTATAAATGAAAAATTATTATCTAAGATTTCTTCAAATAAAGAGGATAATTCTCTAGTAAGAAATGCTCTAGTTAAAAACTCAATTTACAGTGTTGCCTTATCTCCGAGTAATCAAATCAAAAACACTTTTAACTTTGCTATAAACATTAATACACTACCAGCTGTAGATCAAAGAATGTCAGGAAGATGTTGAATATATGCAGCAACAAACTTGATTAGAGAAAATATAGCAAAGAATTTGCATATAGAAAACTTTGAACTATCACAAAGCTATTTAGCTTTCTGAGATAAATTTGAAAGATGTAATTATTTTCTAGAATCAATAATATCTTTAATCGACAAACCAACAGATGATAGACATCTACAGTTTATTTTACAAACTGGTATTCAAGATGGTGGTCAATGAGATATGATAGTCAATATTGTTGAAAAATATGGTGTAGTGCCAAAAAATATAATGCCAGATAGTTTTAGTGCAGCAAATACAAATGGTATTAATCAAATAATAAATTGAAAGCTTAGAGAGTATGCCAAAAAAATTAGAACAAGCGGATTAATTGGTGATGCTTTATTGAACCTAAAAGAAGATATGCTAAAAGAAATTTATAAAATTCTTACAAGAGCATATGGTCCCATTCCAACAACATTTGACTTTGAATACACAGTTAAAAGATATGAACAGAACGATGAAACAAATCATAACCTAGTAATTAATCAAAAATTAGAAAAGGTTGTAGATGAAGACCTAACTCCTTTATCGTTTTATGAAAAATATGTGGATTTAAAATTAGGTGATTTTGTGAGCATCATTCATGCACCACAAGCAACAAAACCATTTAATAGAACCTATTCATTTGATTACTTAAATAATGTTGTTGGTGGTAAACCAATTATTCATTACAATTTAGACTTAAACCTATTTAAATATTTAGTAATAAATAGTTTATATTCAGAAGTTCCAGTTTGATTTGGTTCTGATGTTGGATGATATGGAAATATGCCAAATGGTTATTGAGATGACTTATCTTTTGATCTTGATATCTTCAACATTAATTTTGAAGTTAATAAAGGTGATATGTTAACTTATAGAATAAGTGCTATGACACATGCTATGTTGTTAACAGGTGTTGATTGTAATTTAAATAAACTAAACAACTTAAATGAGTTTTTAAATAAAAACCACAAAGTTTCAATTCATGAATTTAATTCCAAAGCGGCAATTATTGATGTAAAGAGATGAAAGATTGAAAATAGTTGGGGGGAACAAACAGGCAATAAAGGTTATTTTGTTTGTAGTGATTCTTGATTTGATAAGTTTGTTTATCAAGCTGTAATAAAAAAAGAACAACTAGTAGAAATTTTTAATAAGCTAGATATGGATAATGTGCTAGATGCAGACCCAATCATTTTAGAACCGTGAGATCCAATAGGTACTCTTGCTAAATAAGGAGGTATTTTCTTATGCAAAGTATTGAACAAATCATTTGAGAAAAATATTTTGGCAAAGGAATTAAAAGCGGATTTGATGCTTTTGGTGTTGAAATAAGATTTAACTGTTTTGGGTTAAAAGAAAAATATGGATGAAAACTAGATTACATTTGACCATTAAAACCAAATAAACCAAACTATGAAAATGGTTCAATTTCTATTGAAAACATCCAACCACTTTCATATAAATCATCAGCCAAAAAGGACAATTTTCTAACAGGAAAAATTAATGAAATTAATTTTGCAGTAGTAAAAAGTCATGTTGATAACGAAGGCAAGCCTGTGGGTAAAATGAAAATTAAAAAAGAAGATGGCTTATGATACTGAACTTTATAGAAAGACATGTCTAAACATGTCTTTTTTATTATGTTTTATTTTATGTTTGTATAATTGTTATTAGCATTCATTGAGGTTTAAATATGAAAATACTGATTACAGCGGGATGTACAAAAGAAAAGATTGATGGGGTAAGATCAATAACAACTATTCCATCAATTGAGCTTGGCCAAAGACTTACAGAAAGTGCTCTAAATAAAAATCATGATGTAATATTTGTTGCATCAAGTTTAATAACAGATCAAAAAATAATTGAAAATAAAAACTTTAAACAGATTCTTGTAACTGATTTCAAAGATACATATGATCATTTACAAAAACTTTTTACTACCAATAAAATAGATTGTGTTGTTCAAACAATGGCAGTATCTGACTTTGTAGTTAATGGTTATATTAATAAAGATGACATCTATAAAATTAAAAATAACAACGAATTTAAAAAAGCGCTTATTCAAAATCCAAATAAAATTTCTTCTGATAATGATGTTTTAATTAGCATGACCAGAACACCAAAAATTTTATCAATGTTTAAAAAGTGAAATCCAGAAGCAAAAGTTGTAGGGTTTAAATTATTAGTTAATGCAACAGATGAGGAAATAAAAGCAGCAATAACAAAGCAAAAAAATGATTCAAACGTAGATTACATTGTTTTTAATGATTTAAAAAACATAACAAGCAATAAACATGTTGCATATCTTTATCACAAAGATGATTTAGAAAATTATATATCAATATATAAGAATAAAAAAGAAATTGCTGATGGTGTTATAAAAACCTTAGAAAGAAAGAATTAATATTATGAACAAAAATATCTTAATAGCGGTAACTGGTAGTATATCATGTTACAAAGTATGTGACTTGGTATGACAACTAAAAGAAAATGGATTTAATTGTTTTATTGCAATGTCAGAATCTGCTTTAAAATTTGTTAATAAACTAAGTTTTGAGATTTTGTCTGGGAATAAAGTATTAACAGATAAATCATGATTTGAATCTAACAATGTTGAACACATTAATATAATAAACATTATTGATTACTTTTTGATTGCTCCAGCAACCGCTAACACAATATCAAAGATAAGTTATGGCATAGCTGATAATATAATAACCACACTAGCAATATCATTAAAACAAAATACAAAAAAATATTTTGCTCCTGCAATGAATACAAATATGTACAACAATATAGTTATCCAAGAAAACATAAATAAATTAAAAAGAATTGGTTATACAGAAATCGAACCTTGTAAAACATTATTAGCATGTGGTGAATATGGTGTTGGTGGATTGGCAGATCTTAACAACATAATAAAAACATTAACAGATTAGTTTAGTTGTCATTATCTATTGATTAATTCAATTGATAATATCTATATATAATATTTATTGTGAATATTGAGAGGTGCAATATGCCAAGAAAACATTTAATTGCTTCAGGTATAAACAAGAAACAACAATCACAAGCAAAAGTATGAAATAAATTAGCAAAAGAAATTAAAGCGGCTACAAAAGTTGGAGGCCCAAATCCAGATGCTAACCCTAGATTAAAAGCTGCAATTGATAAAGCACTACAAAACAATTTATCTAGAGAATCAATTCAAAAAAATATTAATGGTGCTGAAAAAGATAAAGATTCATTAACAGATTACCTTTATGAAATATATGGACCTAAAGGTTTAGCAATTATTGTCCAAGGATTAACTGATAACCAAAATAGATTATTAAGTTCATTAAAAGGGTATCTATCAAAATTGAAAGCAGAAATAGGTAAACAAAATAGTGTAAAAAATAACTTCAATTATTATGGGCAAATCATTATTGATAAAGAAAACCTCACTGAAGATTCATTAATGGAACAAACACTTGATTTACCAATTAATGAATTAATTGAAAATGAAGATTGTTTTGAAATCTTAACTAACGCAAAAGATTTCTATAATGTTAGAGATGAAATTGCAAAAAGAGAAATCAAAATTATTGAATCAGAAATCAAATATATTCCTAATGATTATGTAAATTTAGATAGTGAAAATTTTGAGAAGTTAGAAAAATTTCTATCTTCTTGCGAAGAAGATGATGACATTCAATGAGTTGTAACTAATTTTGGAGAAGTTGAATAATATGTCAAAAATAGTAAGTAGTAAAAAAGATTTTTCAAAATGATACACATCAATATTAAGTGAAGCAGATCTTGTAGATTATGGTTTGGTTAAAGGTACAATAGTTTTTAAACCATATGCTTGAAAAATATGAACAAACATTCAAAAAGAACTTGATAAAGAATTAAAAAAACTTGGGGTTGAAAATTGTTGTTTTCCTTTGATGATTCCATATAGTGAATTTAAAAGAGAAGCAAAACATGTTGAGGGGTTTGCACCAGAACTTTTTAGAATAACTAAAATTGGAGATAAAGAATTATCAGATGATTTAGTTGTTAGACCAACAAGTGAAATTTCGTTTTGTAAGTATTTTTCTTCAAATAGTAAAAGTTATAATGATTTGCCAATGAAATTAAATCAATGATGTAATGTATTTAGAGTAGAAAAAAATACAAGACCCTTTTTAAGAACATCAGAATTTTTTTGGCAAGAAACTCATGCAATATTTGAAACTAAAAAAGAAGCTCAACAATTTGCATTAGATTTCATCCATGTTTATGAAAAGTTTTTAAAAGAAGTTTTATGCATCCCAGTAATAGTTGGTGAAAAAACTGAATATGAAAGATTTGCTGGAGCAAGCAATACATACACAATTGAAGCTTTAATGAAAGATGGACAAGCATTGCAATCTGGTACATCACATTTTTTAGACCAAAACTTTTCTAAAAACTTTGATATTAAATATCAAACAAAAAATAATAGTTTTGATTATGTTTATCAAACATCACATGGTGTATCTACTCGTTTAATAGGTGCATTAATAATGACTCATTCTGATGATAATGGTTTAGTTCTTCCTTCTAAGATTGCTCCATTTCAAATAGTTGTTATTACAGATGATGTTGATAACTTTAATAAGACAATTAAACCAACTCTTGATTCAATGAACCACATTGACTATAAAGTTGACTCAACAAACAAGTCTTTAGGAATTAGAATTGGAAAATATGAAGTAATGGGAGTTCCATTGCAATTTATAATTGGGCGAAAAGAAATCGAAGAAAAAACTGTAACAGTTTACAACAGAGTGTTGAAAGAAAAAAATAGCATTAAGCTAGAACAATTAAATAAAGAATGAATTGATAAAACTTTATCAAACTTAGATAAAACCCTTTATGATAATGCTTTAAAATTTTTAAATGATTCAATCGTTGAAGTTAATAATATTGAAGAATTTAAAAAAGCTATCAATGATAAGAAAATGGTATTAGCATATTGAAGTGGTTCTCAAGAAGATGAAAAGAAACTTAAAGAGTTAACACAAGCGACAACTAGATGTATATGTTGAACAAAGAAGTCTGAAAAAGATAAAAAATGTTTCTTTACAAATAAACCTAATGCCCAGTTAGTTTACTTTGCAAGATCATATTAATTACTTTATAGATCAGAGGTTAAACTTTGGATTTTTTATTTATCTTTTTTAGATTAAAGTCTTCTGCTTTATAGAATAAATAAAAGTGTTTTTTATGTAAAATTTTTGTAGAAAAATTTTAATTTTATTGTATAATGCTTTTTTAACAAATTTGGATTTTTTATTATATAATATTAATCTATATGGACTGTTTTAGGTCTTGATTAAATAATATGGAGTCAGTGACATGAGTAAAAATCCAAAATTTGAAAATAAAATTATTTCTAACAAAGTATTAAGAAGAGACTACTCAAAAGTTGAAAACACTTTTGAAGCTCCTAATTTATTGGACTTACAAAGAAAATCATTTAAAAGATTTATTGAAATTGAATTGGAACAAACTATTAAAAGTATTTTTCCAATCAAATCTATTAATGGTAAATACATTCTAGAATACGGTGGAATGAAACTAGAAGAACCTAGAAAAACTGAAGCTGAAGCTAGAAATGAAGGGAAAACATACGATAGACCATTATATGTTAATTTGTCAATTATTGATACAGAATCAGGTGAAGTTAAAAAAAGTACAAAGACAAAACAAAAGGGTGTGAATCATGATGGAATATTCTTTGCTAATATTCCTATCATGACAGATAAAGGAACTTTCATTGTTAATGGTATTGAAAAGTTTGTTATCTCACAAATAGTTAGATCTCCTGGACCATATATTTTAAATAAGTCACAAATTAAACTAAGTAATTCTAGAAAAAGAATTCAAGAAGGTTATGTTTGTGAAGTTTTACCTTCTAAGGGTACTTTATTTTTCATCTTTATTCCAGACAACAAAGATGTTGTTCAAGTAATGTTTAGAGATGCTACTGGTGAATCAACTTGTGTTGTTTCTGTAACAACATTCTTTAAAGCTCTTGGTTTAACTGGAAAAGAAATCTTAAGAATATTTAATGATAATGAACTTATTGTTAAATCTATTCAAAGTGAAAATTATAATGCAGAAAAAATCTTTGATTATGATGATGTTAAGAGATTAATTGAAGAAACTAAATCTGGTGTTACAAATCAACGTATAAGTATTGATAATAAACTTAGAACACTTGTTAAAAATGTATTAGAAATTCAAGATGAAATCGGTTCTAAAAAACCAACTAAAGATTTACAAGAAAAATTGGATTTAGCAATCAACAGATTAATATCTGAAAAAGCTGCTAAAGACTTAGTGCAAAGTTTATCAATTTCTACAAAAAGTATTGATTCAAAATCAAGAATCAATGACAGTGAAACAACATCTTTCCAAACTGTTATTTTTAATCATTTCTTTAACAACAGAAATTATGATCTATCAAAAGCTGGTAGATATAAAATGAACAGAAAACTTAGAGTTTCTGAAAGATTATATGGAAGAATTGTTGCTGAAGATATAAAAGATGTGAATGGGAAAGTTATTGTTAAAAAAGATGAAATGATTCAAAAAGCTGAAATTGACAAGATTAAAGATTTATACCACAACAAGAAAATTCCAAGCTATAATGCTGAAATCGCTAGTCCAATTAAAGGACAAGAACACTTTGCTAAATATGAAAAGGTTAATATTTATGTAAATAATGACGAACAAAATACAGTTGTTCCAATCATTGGTACTTTAAATGATTTTGACGAAGCAGTATTAACTTTATCAGATTTATTATCAATTACTTCTTATGTTATTAACTTAAAATATGACATAGGTTTTTATGATGATATAGATCACTTAGGAAACAAACGTTTAAAACTTATTCATGAATTATTAAAAGCTAGAAGTCAGGCAGGTTTAGCTAGAATTGAAAAATTCATTAATGACAAATTAGCAATTGCTGATGGTGCAAATAAAGTACAAGAAGAAAACGAAGAAGCTAGAAAAGCTGTAACTGTTAAATCAATTATTAACACTAAACCATTCCAAATGACTTTTAAAGAATTCTTTAACTCTCACCAATTAACTCAGTTCTTAGACCAACAAAATCCATTGGCTGAGTTAACAAATAAGAGAAGAATTTCTGCTATGGGTCCTGGTGGTATTTCAAGAGAGGACCCTAACCTTGATATCCGTGATGTTCACTATTCTCACTATGGAAAAATCTGTCCGATTGAAACTCCAGAAGGTATGAACATTGGTTTAATTATGTCACTTGCTTCATATGCTGATGCTGATGAAAATGGTTTCTTAATCACTCCATATCGTGTAGTTAAAAACGGTGTAATTACAGATGAAATAAAATGATTAACTGCTCTTAGAGAAGATGAATATGTTATTGCATGTTCAAACCTAGATGTGAAAAACAATAAGTTTACAGAAGACTCAGTTTTATGTAGATATAGATCTTCATGAGATTACTTTGATGTAAGCAAAGTAGACTACATTGACATTGCTCCAAAACAAGTTGTGTCAATTGCAGCATCTTCAATTCCATTCTTAGAAAATGACGATGCTAACCGTGCACTGATGGGTGCTAACATGCAACGTCAAGCTACTCCGCTTATAAGACCAACTGCACCAATTGTTGGTACTGGTAACGAATACAAAATTGCTCACGACTCAGGTATGGCAATTGTTTATGAAGAGGATGAAGTCGGTGAAGTTAAATACGTTGATGGTAAAAAAATTATCATCAAAAACAAAAAAGGTGAAAAACAATACGATTTATTGAAATTCAATAAGTCTAACCAAAACACATGTAATAACCACATGCCAATTGTAAATGTTGGTGATAAAGTTAAAAAATATGAAACTATAGCTGATGGTCCATCAATGAATAATGGTGAATTAGCTTTAGGGCAAAATGCACTAGTTGCTTTCACAACATGAAGTGGTTACAACTATGAGGATGCTATTATCCTTTCAAAAAGATTATTTAATGAAGATGTATTCACATCAATCCACATTGTTGAGTATTCAATTGAATGTTTAAAAACAAAAAATGGGGATGAGGAAATTACAAGAGATGTCCCAAATGTTTCTGAAAGCTCAAAAAGATACCTTGATGACGAAGGTGTTATTATGGTTGGTGCTGAAGTTAAAGAAGGGGACGTGCTTGTTGGTAAAATTTCACCAAAAGGACAAGTTGAATTATCTCCTGAAGAAAAATTACTTCAAGCTATATTTGGAGATAAATCTAAAAATTATAAAGAAACTTCATTGAAAGTTCCACATGGTGGAGAAGGTACAGTTGCTCTAATTAAGAGATTTAAAGTACAAGATGACTATGAACTAAATGCTGATGTTATTGAGCAAATTAAAGTGTATGTTGTTCAAAAAAGAAAAATCCAAATTGGTGATAAAATGGCTGGTCGTCATGGTAACAAAGGTATTATTTCTAAGATTGTTCCAATTGAAGATATGCCACACCTTGAAGATGGTACACCAATTGATATCATGTTAAATCCATTAGGGGTTCCATCAAGAATGAACATTGGTCAAATTCTTGAACTTCACCTTGGTTTAGCAATGAGAAAAATTAGTCTTAAAAAACAACTTGAAATGATTTTCAACAAGGAAAAACCTGAAGCATTTACCCAATGATTTGGAATAGAAGTTGATCTTTCTAAGATATTAATTGCTAAGTTCAAAGAAGTATTAAAAGAAAAAAATATTACAACTCTTGAACAAGCCGAAACTGAATTTACAGAATTTGATTATTCAATTGTATTGTCGCGTGCAGGTATTAGTAGAGATCAAGTTAACTATAAAGTTTCAACTCCAGTATTTGAAGGGGTAAAAAGAGATGATCTAATTGAAGCTATGAATGAAGCTGGAATTAGACCTCTTGATCCAAAAACTACAAATGGTAAGAATGGTAAATTCAAACTAATAGACGGTAGAACTGGTGAATATTTTGATGGTGATATTTCAGTTGGTATCATGTACATGTTAAAACTTGACCACATGGTTGATGATAAAATCCATAGTAGAGCAGTTGGTCCATATAGTAAAATTACTCAACAACCACTTGGTGGTAAATCACAAAACGGTGGTCAAAGATTTGGGGAAATGGAAGTGTGAGCTCTTGAAGCTTATGGTGCAGCTCACAACCTAAGAGAGTTATTAACTATTAAATCTGATGACGTTAAAGGTAGAAACAACACTTATAATGCGATTATTAAAGGTAAAAAGATTCCAGAATCTGGATTACCAGAATCATTTAAATTATTAACTAAACAACTACAAGGTTTAGGATTACAAGTTAATATCACTAAAGACAACGGTACTTTAAAAGATATTAATGAATATATTTCAAACATCACAGAAGAAGCAATTAAACAAGATGTTAAAGATGATCAAAGTAACATCAGTGAAACAAACCCTGAATTTTAATTAAGGAGAATATATAACATATGTCTAAAAGTTCTAGAATTACAAGTATTCAAATTGGTTTAGCATCACCTGAAAAAATTAAACAATGATCTAAAGGTGAAGTTACTAAATCTGAAACTATTAACTATAAGTCTTTAAAACCAGAAAAAGGTGGTTTATTTGATGAATCAATCTTTGGTCCAATGAAAGACTATGAATGTTCTTGTGGTAAATATAAGAAAATAAAATTCAGAGGAAAAATCTGTGAAAAATGTGGTGTTGAAATAACTGAATCAATCGTTAGACGTGAACGTGTTGGTCATATTGAACTTGCAGCTCCTATTGCTCATATATGAATGACAAAAGAGCTTCCTTGTCCTTCAAAAATTTCTTTAGTTTTAGATATTTCATATAAAGAAGTTGAACAAGTTGTTTACTTTGTAAACTACATTGTTTTAGACGAAGGCAACTCTAAGTTTGCTAAAAACTTTAAGTTTAAAGAAGTTATTGATTTATCAAGTCAAAAGGCTTCAAAAGAAACTAGAAGTAAATTAAGAAAAACATTAAGAGAAATTTACCAAACTATTGATCCAAATAGTTCGGTTGAAAACAAAATTAAACACAACATGGGTAAAACTTTCTATGATACTTTAGGTGAATCAAACATGCCTTTCTCTATTGAAGAAGTATTTAACTATATTTCAAGATATACAGGTATGAAGTTTGGTATTGGTGCTGAAGCTATTTTAGAATTACTTCAAAAAACTAACTTAGACTCAGAATATGAAACAATTAACAAAAAACTTAAATCTCAAGAAATAACGAATGATGCTAAAACTAAAAAATTAGTTAGAAGACTTGAAGCAATTAAGTGATTAAAAGATTCAAATAACAAACCAGAATGAATGATTCTTAAAAACATCGTTGTAACTCCTCCAGATACTAGACCAATTATTCAACTAGAAGGTGGAAAGTTTACAACTAGTGATATCAACAGTTTTTATAGAAAAATTATTATTAGAAATGAACGTTTAAAAAGAGTTATTCAAAATAGAGCTCCTTCTATTATCTTAAATAATGAAAAGAGATTATTACAAGAATCAGTGGACGCTTTATTTGATAACTCATCAAGAAAAAAACCTTTACTTGGTAAAGATAAAAGACCACTTAAGTCTTTATCTGAACACTTAAAAGGTAAACAAGGTTTATTTAGACAAAATTTATTAGGTAAACGGGTAGACTACTCTGGTCGTTCAGTTATTGTTATTGGTCCAGAGTTGAAGATGTATCAAGTTGGTATTCCAGCAATCATGATACTTAAATTATTTAAACCATTTATCATTCATGAACTTATTAAGAAAACAGATGATAAAGGTCAACCAAAAGATCCAATTGTTTCAAACATAAAGTCAGCTGAAAAATTAATTTTAAATCAAGCTAATGAAATTTGACCAATCGTTGAAAAAGTAATTAAACAAAGACCGGTATTATTAAACCGTGCCCCAACACTTCACCGTTTAGGTATTCAAGCGTTTGAACCTATTATGATTGAAGGTAAAGCTATAAGATTGCATCCTCTAGTTACTACAGCATTTAACGCAGACTTCGATGGTGACCAAATGGCTGTTCATGTGCCTTTATCTCCAGAAGCTGTTGCTGAAGCTAGATCAATTATTTTAGCTTCATGACACATTCTTGGTCCAAAAGATGGAAAACCAATTATTACTCCAACACAAGATATGGTTTTAGGTAACTACTATCTAACTATGGAGAAAAAGAAAATGGTTGGTGAAGGAATTTTATTTAGTAGCATTGATGAAGTTAAATCAATATATGCTTTAAAGAAAGTTCACTGTCACTCAATCGTTGGTATTCCAACTAGTGTGTTCCCTAAAAAGAAATTCCCACACGAAGGTATTTTAATTACAACTGTTGGAAAGATTATATTAAACGAGCTTCTTCCAGAAGATATGGTTTATTTAAACAATCCTAAAAACTTAGAAGAAGTTGATCCAGCTGATGTTGTTAAATTTGGAGAAGACTTTAGAAAAGTTATTAAAGATAAAACTCCTTATGCGCCTTTTAGTAAAAAAACTCTTTCTGAAATTGTAAATAAACTTCATCAAAATTATGATCTTCAAGTTGTTCCAAAAACAATGGATAAAATTAAAGACCTAGGTTTTGAATATTCAACTAAATCTGCAACTACAATTTCAGCATTTGATGTTCCAACATATACTGATAAACAAAAATATTTTGATGCAGCTGATAAAAAAGTTGAAGAATACAAAAAACAATATCAAAAAGGTTTATTAACTGAAGATGAAAGATATAAACGTGTTGTTGATACATGACAAAAAGTTACTGAAAACGTTTCAAATGATATTGCTGACTTAATTAAAAAACCTGAATATAAAGAAAATTCAATTGTAATTATGGCAGACTCTGGAGCTAGAGGTAACAACTCTAACTTTACTCAATTATCAGGTATGCGTGGATTGATGAGTAAGTCATATAACTATGACCAAAAACAAAAATCTAAAATTATTAAAGATACAATTGAAGTTCCAATTAAAAACTCATTCATTGAAGGTTTAACAATTAGTGAATACTTCAACAGTTCATATGGTGCTAGAAAAGGGATGACAGATACTGCAATGAAAACATCAAAATCTGGTTACATGACTAGAAAATTAGTTGATGCAACCCAAGATGTAATAGTTAATGAAGAAGATTGTGGAACAAAACGTGGTATCATTCTTGAAGCTATCATTGATACTAAAACAGGTGCTGATATAGAAAAACTTGAAGATAGATTAATTAATAGATTCCCATTACATGATGTAACTAAACCAAACAGTAAAACAGTTATAGCTAAAGCTGGTGAATTAATCACTAAAGAAAAAGCTAAAGAAATTGTTGATGCTGGAATCACACAAGTTGAAGTTAGAAGTGTGCTTCATTGTAAAGCTGAATATGGTATTTGTCAAAAATGTTTTGGTACAGACCTTACAACCAATAAACTTGTTGAAAAATATACAGCTATTGGTGTAATTGCTGCTCAATCGATTGGTGAACCTGGTACTCAATTAACAATGCGTACATTCCATACTGGTGGGGTTTCTGGTGGAAGCAACATTGCTCAAGGTTTTGAAAGATTAAAACAATTATTTGATATCATCCCTCCAAAAGAATGAGAAAAAGCAATTATTTCAGAAATTAAAGGTAAAGTTACAGTTAATGATGATGACAAAGGTAGATATGTAATTGTTAAAAACAAAAAAGAATCAATTACATATGATATTGATATTGATAGTCAAATTAAAGTTAGAACAGGAGATGAAGTTGTTCCAGGTTCTAAATTAACTGAGGGTTCTATTAATATTAAAGATCTATTAAAAGTTGCAGGTATTGAAGCTGTAAGAAATTACATTGTTAAAGAAGTGCAAAAGGTTTACCGTATTCAAGGTATTGAAATTGCAGATAAGTACGTGGAAGTTATTATTAGACAATTAACTAATAAAGTACAAATCCAAGATGCAGGTGATTCTAAATTCTTCGTTGGTCAAATCGTTGACATCAACATCTTTAGAAAAGAAAACCAAAAACTTGTTCTTAATGATAAGAAGAGTCCAGCAACTGCTGTTAACTTAATCTTTGGATTAGACGAAGCTCCAAGTAAGACTGGTTCATTCCTTGCTGCAGCATCTTTCCAAGATACAAAAAAAATTCTTACAGATGCCTCAGTTAAGAGTGAAATTGATAACCTTAATGGTCTTAAAGAAAATGTTATCTTTGGTAACCTTATACCTTGTGGTACAGGTAAAAAAGATTCAAATGAAATCATCAAACTTGGTGATGAAATGTATAAATACGAATATTAATACAATAAATTGTGTAGTGCAAAAGCATTGCACTTTTTTTATTTTACATGCCTTAAAATTAGAATTTTAAAAACTTTCTTATGTTGTTGTCGTATTATGAGAAACAAAAAATCTCTATATATAATTTAATTATCTCACACTTTGTTAAAGTATTAAATTTATATTTTTTAAAAACTTACCAAAATGCCATCTTTTTAGCTAAATTTTAGTAAAAATGGCGATTAAAGAATAAAAAGATCAGTAATTTTTATATTACTCATTTTTCTACTGTAAAAGGGAATACTTCCAGAAAATGAATCAACTTGTATATATAACTATATAATGAAATTAGAAAAAGAGGATTAGTAGGAAAAAGACATGGATAGTATAACTTCAGCAGCAAAAATGATTGAATTATTCTGACTTGCTTGTTTTTCAGAATTTGTGGGAACAGCAGTTTTAATAATTCTTGGAAATGGTGTTTGTGCTTCCACTACTTTTAAAAGGATGTTTGCAAACCAACCTGGTAAGTGAGTTGCAATAATTTTTGGATGAGGCTTTGCAGTTTTTGTTGCAGCAATTATATCTAGCATGCTGGGCGGACTTGGTCATTTAAATCCAGCTGTAACTATTATGGATGCAATCAAGACATCATATTATGTTGGGCAACCAAGTATGGAATCGGCATTAAATGGTTCTATATACTATTATGCTATGATGGGGTATTCAATTACATTATCTGAATCAATTGCTTTAACATTCTTTATGTTTGTGTTCTTCCAAATAACAGGAGCAATGTTTGGACAATCTATATTGAACTTTATAAACTTAAAGTTTCTAAAAGATAAAGAAAATGATATTTTATCAATTAGAGGTACTCATTGTACAACTCCAGCTTATAGCAATAAAGAAGAAAAGAGTTTAATTCAAAACTTTTCATATGAACTTATTGGAACAATGATACTTATCGGTTTCATTTTAGGTTTAGGAGGAGTAAATTTTAAAACACAAAATGTAGGTGCTTTAAGTACTATACCTGTAGCTTTCATAATAATGTCAATTGGACTTTCATTAGGAAGCGTAACTGGTTATGCAATTAACCCAGTAAGAGATTTTGGACCTAGAGTGATCTATGGATTATATATGTCTATAGTTAGAAAAGAAGAATGAAATAAATCTTTATTTAATTGAGGATACTCTTGAGTTCCAATTGTGGCTCCATTAGTAGGTGGTGGCTTAATAGGTTTATTTGCTTTAATACCTACAGCAATACAACCAATGTTATTTCCAGCGGTATAAGGAGGATTAAATGAATAAAGAGACATATGATGTTGTGATAATTGGAGGAGGAATAATAGGAAGCATAATAGCTTATGAATTATCACAATACAATTTAAAAATTAGATTATTGGAAAAAAATCCTGTATTTGCAGATGAAACCTCAAGAGGTAATTCGGGTGCAATTCATGGAGGATTTGATCCAGAACCTCACAAGATTGAAGCAAGATTAAATGTATTGGGAAACAAATTATGAAGGGAACATATATTTGAAAAAATAAAATTTCCAAGAGCAAAAATTGACTCACTAATACTTGCTTTCACAGAAGAAGAAATGGAACATGTAAAAATGCTTTACAATAGGGGATTAGAAAACGGTGTTCTAGCTTCAGATATGAAAATACTTACCACTCAAGAAGTATTAAAAAAAGAACCAAACATAAACCCTAACATTCGTGGTGCATTACTTTGTACATCGTCATGAGCAATAGATACAGTTAAAGCATCTTTATCATTTTTGGCAGTTGCTAAAAATAATGGTGTAGAACTTTCAAAAAATAGTGAAGTGACTTCAATAAAGTATAGAACAGATAATTTATTTGAAATCCAAATAAATAATCAAGATTACATTTATAGTAAAAACATTATTAATGCGGCAGGACATTATGCTGATAAGATTGCAGAACTTGCAGGATATGGGGACTTCAAACAAACCACTAGAAGAGGGGAATATAGAATTCTAGATAGAAGTCTTAAAGGGATAGTTAATTCTATTTGTTTTATGGTTCCAACCATTCATGGTAAAGGAGTAATTGTTTCTCCTATGTTGGATGGACACATATTGGTTGGCCCAACAGCTGAGGATGGTGTAAGTAAAGAAGACACAAGATTAGTAACTATAGAAAAATATAACTACATTGGTGACATTGGAAAAAAAATTATTCCAAGTCTTGATATGACTAAAACAATCATGACTCTTGCAGGTTCTAGACCAATTGATATTGCTACCAATGATTTTGTAATTCGTTATGCAAATAATAACAATCATTTCATTAATGCTGCAGGAATGCAATCTCCAGCGATTGCATCAGCACCAGCAATTGCTATTGAGATCTCTAAGTTGTTAGAAAATAACGGTACACCATTAATAAAGAAAACTAATTTTAATGAAGAATATGAATTATTTGATTAAGGATTATATATGAAAGTTAAACAAAAATATATTGTAGCTTTAGATGAAGGAACAACGTCATGTAGAGCAATTATTGTAGATAAATCAGGAAAGATAGTAAGCTCATCCCAAAGTGAATTTACCCAATTCTTTCCCAAGTCTGGATGGGTAGAACATGATGCATTAGAAATATGAAATACCCAACTTGGAGCACTTCAAAGTGCTAAAGCAAAAGCTGGTATTAGAACCGATGAATTTGCTGCATTGGGGATAACAAACCAAAGGGAAACTATTGTATTGTGGGATAAAACTACAGGACTACCTGTATACAACGCAATAGTATGACAAGACAGAAGAACAAGTGAATATTGTGATGAATTAATAGCAAAAGGATTAGAAGAAAAATTTCAAAAGAAAACAGGTTTAATTATTAACCCATATTTCTCTGGAACAAAAATAAGATGAATATTAAAGAACGTTGAAGAAGCTAAAGAGAAATTGCAAGCTAAAAAACTTTTAGCTGGAACAATTGATTGTTGGTTAGTATGAAAACTTACAAATGGTGCAGTTCATGCAACTGATGTTACTAATGCATCAAGAACATTATTATTTAATATCCGCACATTAGAATGGGATCAAGAATTATTGGATATATTAGAAATTCCTAAAGAAATATTACCCGAAGTAAAATCTTCTTCTGATTATTTTGGAGATGTAGATCCAAAATTAATGTCTCATAGAGCAACACATAAAGTACCAATTACTGGGGTTGCAGGAGACCAACAATCAGCTTTATTTGGACAACTTTGTGTTGATGTTGGTATGGTTAAAAATACATATGGTACAGGATGTTTTACATTAATAAATACTGGTAATAAAGTAATTGAATCTAAAAATAAATTGTTAACAACTGTTGCTTGAAAAATCAAAAATGAAAAACCTGTATATGCATTAGAAGGTTCAGTATTTATTGCAGGATCTGCAATTAAATGATTAAGAGATTCTATTAAGATTATTTATAATGCTCAAGAATGTGATTTCTATTGTAACCTAGCAGCAAAAAATGATCAGGACGTTTGCATTGTTCCATCATTCACAGGACTTGGTGCTCCATATTGAGACTCTTATTCAAGAGGTGCAATATTTGGTTTGGAAAGAGGAACACAAAGAGAACATATTGTTAAAGCAACTGTTGAGTCAATTGCATTCCAATCTAATGATTTAATTAAGTCTATGGAAAAAGATCTTGGTAAGCAAATACCAGTATTAAAAGTTGATGGTGGTGCATCAAACTCTGATTACTTAATGCAATTTCAATCATCTATAAGTGATATAAAAGTTGAACGTCCAAAAAATATTGAAACAACAGCTATGGGTGCGTGTTATTTTGCTGGTCTTTATGTTGGATTTTGAAAGTCACTTGATGAAATAAAAAAGATAGCAAAAATAGATAAAACCTTTACCCCTAATCTTGATAAGAAAATTGTTGAAAGAAAAACAAAGATTTGAAATGAAGCAATCAAAAGAACAATGAATTGAACAAAAGCGATTGAATAATTAACATAAGTAATTAAAAATAAAGATAATGTATAAATAATTGTGGAAACTCCTTACAGGTAAAATATAAGTAAGGAGTTTTTATTATGTCTAAAAAAAATAATGTTGATCCTAAAATAG
>CASDXH010000009.1 GCA_949285105.1 uncultured Mycoplasma sp.
ACAAATCGAAATAATATAGTCATTCATTTTTGCTTAATTGTTTACTCATTAAAAAACACTCCTTTTTTCTGGAGTGTCCCATTTTAATGTCCTAGTTTAGCCATTAAACCTAATATTTTTTTCCTAAGTAAGTCTATTGTATCATTCAACAACGTATGATTCATTAATTTCAGCTGGTAATTCGCTACGTTCTGGATATCTTGTATATTTACCTTTTTTAGTTTTTAAATCAGAATCTACAAATTTAAATTGAGGGTTTTTTGCACCATCCTCAACAATTTGTAATTTACATGATTTTTCATGAATTGAAATTTCATCACCTAATTTACAAATAATTGAAGGGATATCAGCTCTTTTACCATTTAATAAAACATGACCATGGTTTACTAATTGTCTAGCTGCTCTTCTTGTAGGAGCAAAACCCATTCTAAATACTAAATTATCTAATCTACTTTCTAATACTATAAAAAGATTTAATGTAAGAGCACCTTTCATGTGCTTTGCAATTTTAAATGTTCTTCTGAATTGTCTGTCATTTAAACCATACAAGTACATCATTTTTTGTTTTTCTTGTAGCTGTTCACCATAACCAGATAATTTAATTCTTCTATTACCATGTTGACCTGGTGCATATCTTCTTTTTTTACCACCAGAAAATTCATTTTCGTTTTCTAATAATGAAAAATTATAACGTCTAGACTTCTTAGTAATACTGCCTAAATATCTTGACATATATTACCTCATAAAATCTATACACAGAGTTAAGTGTTCTAAATTAAGAAATATAATATTGATATTTTCAGTTATTCAGCAAAACTTACTCATAAAACATTTTGTTATTATATTTATTTAATAAATACACCTATGCTGACTGTGCCTAATAATTATACAATAAAAAATTATTATTTAATAAATTTCAAATATTTGCTTGCGAGTTCTGTGTCAGTTACAAGTGATTTTGTCACTAAATGACTTAATCAGTCCTAAGTTATTTTGTTCTCTAAACACTTAATGAATTAGAAGTTATTTGTTCAATATAAAAAACAATCTGTAAAAACTATTTAATAATAAATATAAGTTAAAAAACTCCATGTAAACATGGAGTTATAAACTCTAATATTCTTATGTGTTATTTAGTTTGTATTTTGTTTTTCTAGTTTTGTATCAAGAATTACTTAATGATAAATTAGCATATGTATCATTCTTAGCTGAAGTTGTAGGCTCATGAGTATTAACTCTTAATTGAATAAGTTCAACTTCCCTTTTAGTAAGTTTTATTTTCAAACTCTTTTTATTACTTATAATTCTTTCACAATTAGAACTTTTAACTATTGGAATAACGTTAAAGTATTTACAGTAAGAAATTAAAACATCAACAACTGAACATTTATGTCTACGTGCAATAGCTTTTAAAGTTTTGTTTTCTAAATTTTCAGATAACAATCCAAGTGGTCTTCAACCTTGAATCGATGCTTCAATACTCTTGTTATAGTTTATTCTATCCATTCTGCAATAAGTTGCTGAGTGTTCAATTTGATTAATTTCAGGATATACCCCAGTTTCATTAAAAAGGATCTCAATCATATCTCTATCAAAATTTGAAACACCTATATGATTAACTAAACCAAGTTCTTTAGCTTTTATCAACCCTATTCAAGCTTTAACATTATATTCCATGTTTGTATGAGGTCTATGTAGTAATACAGAATCTATGCATTCAAGATTTAACTTTTTCATAGATTTTTTAACTTCAGCAACAATATTTTTATCGAATTTATCTACTCATATTTTTGTTTGTATAAAAGGAATAGTCATATTATTTTTGATTGCATATTTTATAGCTTTTCCTATTATTTTTTCGTTCTTATAATAAGTAGCTGTATCTATAAAATCATATTTGTTTTTTATTGCACATATTATTGCATCAAAAAGTTCAGTTTCATCAGTCATTAAGTATGTACCAAAACCTATTTTTGAATTTAATATACTTTTATCCATAAAAATATCTCCAATTTATTTATAATAATTATTGTATATTTGTTTAACTTCATTTTTTAATTAATTATAATTTAAGTTATAGGTGCTGTATGAGTATTAATTTTTCAAACTTAAGTAAGAAAATAGAATTTGTTCATTTCTCAAAAATTAGTCGTGGTAATGGAAAAGAGCTAAAATACATAGTCAAAGACAAAGATATGAATAGATATCTATTCAAGATCAATTCAATTATTAAATTAAATAACAAGGTTAATGAATTTAGATTTGCAAAGAGAATTGAGCACTTACCATTTGAAAAAAGCGAAATAGTTGATTTATGTGTTTTTGATTCTAACAGATATATATGTTCAATATATAAATGAATTGATGGAAAAATTTTAGAAGATCAAATAAAAAATTACCCTATAAGCAAACAGTACTCATTAGGTTTTAAAGCTGGTAAAACTTTAAATTTAATTCATAATCTACCAATTAGGGATGAAGAACAAAAACAAGCAACACAGCTTCCTCTTAGGGAAATAATGGAATATTACCACCAAAACAAAAGATTTGAAAACGATAACCTTATAATTGATTTTATATTGAAAAATCATCCAAAAATAAAAAATGAAAAAATATGTTTCCTTCATGGACATTACTCAATTAAAAATTTCATAATTAGAAACAATGATGAACCATGTTTAATTGATTATAACCAATGTTATTTTGGGGACTATGTACAAGACTTTTCTAAAAACGAAATCTATAACAGTTACTATAGTGAGCAATTTGCTCAAGGTCTAATTGAAGGATATTTTTATAATAGAAAAATACCAGAATATTTCTGATTAAAATATGCATACTATACAGCATATAATTGTATTACCTTGTTTTTATGAGCATCAAAACAAGAAGTTATTTCTACAAGAATTAAGGTAAAAGAGATGATTCAAAATGTTCTAAATCAATTTAACAACTTTGAATCAGTAGTACCAAACTGATACAAAAAGAATGTTCAAAATAAAGAAAGACAAAAATTCATTAATTCACCATACACTTTAGAGAAGATACTTGGCAATTCAAAAAAGGAAAATGAAAGTGATTATAAAACAAGATATTTTGAAGAATCATTTGATCAAGATAATCATGACCTATTAGATGAAAAGATGTTAGATTCGTTTAAAGAATTTCTTAAAAACGCAGCAAAAAAATAAAGCTGCTTTTTTTGTTTATTATTAAAAATATATGAAAACAAAAAATGCATTCTGCAATATAAACAGAATACATTAATTTTATATTTATTAATTATTGGTTAAGATTATTTATTAGAACTTCTCATTTCTAATAATCTTTTATCAATTTTTCTTCTATAAGCAAACATCTTAGCTTTTTTATTTAACATCACTTTTCTTACTTGGTTGCCATTTGATTCTGGAACTTTATAGAAAGAATAGTAGTTTCTTTGTCCATTATTTTTTTGTTCTTCATATTGTCTTAATGCAACCTTGTTCTTAAAGAACGAATAAACTTGTTCTGGTTCTTTGTTTTCAACTGTGATTGGTTGAGCATCATCATTATAATCAACATAATCTGTTTGAGGATTTACAGGAGCTGTGTAATCATTACTTACAGAGTTTTGACTTTGATAGTCTTGATAATCTGAAGATTGAGGAGCAGCAACATTTTCACCATCTAATAGTGCGTCATTTTCGATTTCTGCAACATTGTTAAAATTATCATCAATGTATAGCTCATCAGAACTTGGTTGTTCTATATTATTATCTGATGAAAGATTATTATTAACGCTATTTTTTAATGAATCATCAAATATTTCTTCAATTTTATCTCAATCACCATTTCTATCTTCACTTGGAATAACAATTTTAACATCATCAATATTGTCAACTTCAGGATCTTTTTCCACTGGATTGTAATCAACTAAAGTGATATTAATAGAATCGTCTTTTAAAGAAATTATTGAAGCTTGTGGAACACCAAGAGGAAGGTTTTGCTCATTTATTTCATCAAACTCTTTATCGCTTGTTGAAGAAAACATTGAAGAGATGTTTTCAGCTTTTTCTTCTGTTATCTTGTGTTCATAATACTTGCTATACTCATATTCACTTGGAATGATTCTTGTAATTTGATCATCTAGTATATTTGCATAACCTTTTGTATTAACTTCTTCTTGTAGTTTTTTTAGTTCTTCATAAGGCAAAGAAACATCAACGACACACTTTTGTTCTCCTGTTGGTTTTCTTAGAACAATTAATCTTTGATAAGGTTTTAAGTCCTTTGGTGAAATATTATTATCAACTAGGATATAGTCGTGTCTCATTCAGTCATCATCAACAACCAAATTTTCTTCTTGTTTGATTTTTTTACTAAAGATTCCCATAAAAACCTCACTCAATATTACAAAAATTCAATATAACATTTAAATTATAACATTTTAGGAATGCATAAAAAAGTGGTATCAATTAAATTGTTTTCTGGTGCATTACATACAAAATTAAAAGAACCTTTTTAAAAGATTCTTAAAAAATTTATAAATTAGAATTTTTTATTTGATTTTTTATGTTTAATTCCATATCAAGTCATTAAACCAATTAATACAATTGATAATATAAAGAAACTTACACCTGGAGCAAACATATCAATACTTGCTTTTGTTCACTCATTTGTGCTTGATACATTAGCATTATATGTTTTAAGAGTTTCAAAAAAATCCAGATTATTTGATTTTGCTCAAGTCATTAATTGTGAATAGACAACAAAGTTTTTATGACCAAGACCGATTAATACAGATCCTGTAATTAATAGAGCAATTATTAATATTGATGCAACAACAACAATAGCAATAAACTTTTTATCAATATTCATATTTCTATTTTTAAGATCTATTTTTTTCTTCATACTAAACCTATTGGATTAATTATTAATATTACTAAAAATTTTAACAAATTAATTTACATTTTTCTATTAATATTTATTAATGCTTTTACTTGTTCAATAAGGTATTAAGTTCACTAATTCTTTCTTTTCAATCATCACTTTTATAGAGTATACTTCCAATAACCATAAGGTTGCATTTTCTTTTTAAAATATTAAGATGATTTTCTCTTATTGATCCATCCACACAAAAAACAAAATTACTTCCATACATTTCTTTGAATTCATCAATCTTCTTGTAAACTCTTTCATCAAATAATTCTCCAGTTTTACCAATGTTTACCACAGACATAAAATTTACAAATCCAATATCTTTTATAAAATCTTTAAGTTTTGATAAATCATCATTTAAATCCAAAGTTATTCCAACCATTAAATTATGTTTTTTCACTTCAGTTACAAAATCTTTGTAATCGTCAACCATTCTTAAATGAGTATGAACAAAACAACTATTAATAATAGGTATTGTTTTAATTAAATTAATTGGGTTTGATGACATAATATGAAAATCAATTATTAAATCATTTATTTTTTTATTTATTAATACATTTGGATTTATGCCAAATGAATCTGTAGCAGTTGCGTCCATTAAGTCTATATGCAAGGCATTAATTCCACTATTAATTAAATTATTTAAACCTTCATCAAAATTAAAGTTTGGTAGAGCTTGCAAACTTGGTGATATGGTTTTTATTTCTTTTTTTCTCATACTGTATCCTTTAAAGGTAAATTAACAAAAGGTAGTTTAATTCTTTTTTGAAAGTTATGTGATGCTATTTTCTTTCTAATAGAATTTAAATCTTCATTGACAATTTTTTCAGTTTCATTTTCAATACTACTAATTAATTGAGATAAATTATTAGAGCATATAAAATGAATTGACTCATTTAGTGGGGAACAATAATGCTTAAATCCCTTATAACTACAAGGAACAATTATTTTTATTTCCTTATTATCAAGACTCTTCTTTATGTTTTTTAGGTTTTTAAAAACAGAATCTATTTCAATTGGAAAGTTAAACTCTTTATTTTTTTTATCAATAACTTTTAAATCGTTATTAACTTTTCTAATCCCTCTTCCTTTTTGAGATAACTCATATGTAATTAAAAATATATTTTTAGTTGTTATCAAAGCATTGTTTAAATAGAAAAAGCAGGTTTTATTTGTTTCAGTATCGCTATAAAAGATATCACTCATTAAAATGTATTTATCTTTGTCATTAAAGCTTTTACCAATATCTTTTTTTATAAGGTTAATTGTAAATAGTGTTTTATTGCAATTAACCCAATCATTCTTCTTTATTATTTTAGTTCAGATTAATGCTGCAATTAAAGCAACTGCCCCAATACAGATTAAAACAATAATTGTTATTTCAATATTTTTATTTTCAAACATAAAACACCTTATAAAAAATACTTTTCAAAAAATGAAAAGTATTTTACTAAATTATTATTTACTTTTAGATTCTTGTGTTTCTTCTTTAGAATCTTTTTCTTCTGTTGCAACTTGATTTTCTTCTTTATTTTTTTCTTCTTCAGTTGAAGTTACAACTTCATTTAAAGTTGTGTTTAATTTAACTTTTTTTCTATCAATACCTCATTTTGCAACACCATCAATAATTAAAGCAAGATAGATTAATACTGGTACAAGTACAACAAGAACTCTACCTACAACTCCACCAGCTAAAGCTAATAAACCAGGAATCACACCTAACAAGAAGTCAGTATCTCCTCATGATAAATTGCTACCTGGAGTTCATCCAGCACCTATGAATACCCATGGAACAAATGTGATTATTAATCCATTTACAAATGCACCAATTGCACAACCTCAAATACCACCTTTAGAGTTTCCAAATACACCACTTGTAGCTCCTAAAAAGAAGTGAGGGATAACACCTGGGATAATTACAGGTAAGTTAGAAACTGAAGCAACACCAATACTTACAGCCATTCCAATAAACCCTGCAACCAATGAACAAACAAAACCAATTAAAACTGCATTTGGTGCATAAGGGAAAACAATTGGACAATCTAGCGCTGCTTGAGAGTTTTTAATAAACTTAGTTGAAATTCCTTTAAATGATGGAACAATTTCACCAATTATCATTCTTACCCCAAATAGTAAGATTTCGACACCCGCTGCAAAAGTAAATGCATCTAAGAACATTTGAATAACTCAGTTAGTGTTAGCATCCTTACTAAATAAAGATGTTAAAGTTGTTTTAATTGAAGCATCTGTTACATCTCTTAATTGTTTAATTCCAGCGTTGTACATAATACCTTCAGGGATATAGATTATTAAGAATATAACAAGCATTGTGATTGAAACAGAAATAAATGTATTTCTAAAAAATTGTAATCACTTTGGAAAATTAATTTTTTCTGTACTTTTAATGTTTTGGCCTTTTTTAATTTTATATACAGCTTCACCAATTCAACCAGCTGTAATATATGATAATGACCCAGTATGTGCTAATGAAATATTGTTTTGACCCGTTATTTGTTGTACAAATCTTTTACAAGCAGCAGCTGACAATACCATATATGTAGCCATTAAGAATGCCGATGAAAATAAAGCTATCACATAATCACCAGGATTATTTAAATTTAAAAAACCTTGGTTATTTGAATAAACCATAACAGCTGAAAGCATTATTGACATATAAAATAAAACATGACCACTTAAGAATACATATTTAAATCTTGAAAAACCAGATAAGATCAAGTTTAAAACAATTGCTAATACCATGACAATACTTCCAAGTTGAGCAGCATCTTTAGCTATTGTAAAGAATGATGCTGCAAAAGCATCGTTATTTGGTATGGTTCCAGATACTTTAAATAAATCTTGGAATAATGCTTGAAAGTTATTCAACGGCGTTTGAATAACAGTAGCGCCTGCACTTAAAATTAAAAACCCTGCAATTGTTTTAAAAAATGTTGTGACAACTTCTGTAAACTTTTTTCTCAACAAAACAGAACCTAACAGCGAAAAAATACCTACAAGAATTGCTGGTGTTCCAAAGAAACTTTTAAAAAGTCCTAGAAAGAAATCTCCAGCAGATATTTGTGCTGTAACATTAGTTACAGTTTCTGTTGCATTTAAAATAATATTTGCAAAATCCATTCTACCTTACAACCTTAGAAATTTTTTCTTTTAACTCGTTTGTATCCATTATGTTAACTAATACAATTTTTTCTGTACCGTTTGCAACCATAACACTTGGTGCAATATCTTCACCACAAATTACAATATCAAAATTATTTGGTGAGTAAGTATTTAAGTTTTCATGACTAACTTCAAATTCATTAGCCACACCCAATTCTTCTAAAGCTTGTTTAACATTAAGTTCAACAATTAAAGATGATCCCAATCCTTGACCACAAACTGTAACAATCTTTTTCATTTTCTTAATCTCCTAATATAGTTTTTATTTCATTTATAGATTTAACTTTACATAACTTATCAACAATTTCTTGATTACCAAATACCTTAGCAAATCAAACAATAAGATCCATATGACTTGTAGCATCAGGGGCTGATAATGTAACTAGCACTTGCACATCATGTTTTTTGTCTTTGGAAAAACTTATTGGTTTATCAAAGACTATTAAAGACATAGATGGTTCTAGACAATAGTTACCTGGAGCAGCATGAGCTAATGCTAACATTGGAGAAACTATAAAATATGGACCATTTTTATCCATTGATTCAAGAATCGCATCTTTTAGATTTATAGTAGCCTTTTTATTTTTTTCTAAAAGTTTGACACCTAATTCAATAGCACTCTTGTAATCTAAATTGTTTGCATTAATAAAATCCATTTCTACAAACTTATTCATTTCATTCATTTTTATCTCCTGAAATTTATTATAACTTATATATATAGGTTTTCATAACAAAAACACAATAAAAAAGAGTAAGCATTATTTGCTTGAACTAACAGCAACAACACTTACTCTTTTTTTGTTATCTCCAAAAGAAGAATATTTAACAATACCATCTACTTTAGCATATAAAGTATTATCTTTTCCTTCTCCAACGTTTTTACCTGGGTGAATTTTGTTCCCTCTTTGTCTATAAATTATTTGACCTGATTTAGCAAATTCACCATCAGCTTTTTTAGCTCCTAAATATTTAGGATTAGAGTCTCTACCATTTTTAGTTGAACCAACCCCTTTTTTAGAAGCAAAAAATTGTAAATTAAACTTAAAATTTAATGGCTTCATAATCGCTCCTTAAATATATTTATTATGTTCAATAAGAGATACATAATTAGCATAAGAACGTGAAATTTCTTTCAATTGATTTTTAATTAAACCTAAACCTGAAATTGTTTTAGGATTTAAACTTAATTTCAATTTAACTATTGGAATAGAATTATCTACAACAATATCTAATATTTCATTTTCTTTAAATCAATTAATTGATCCAAGAACAACTGCACTAACACCTGCACAAACAATATCTCTATTTTGAATATCATAATTTGAATGGTTTTTTACTTGAAAACCATTTTTATAAAAATCAATATTAATCATTTTAACTATTTAACATTAATACTTGTTACTTCAAGTTTTGTATATGGTTGTCTATGACCCTGTCTTTTTAAATAACGTGAGTATCTTTTATGTTTAATGATTCTTATTTTCTTTTGTTTCCCTTGTTTAACAACTTTACAACTAACTGTTGCATTTTTAACAAATGGAGAACCAACTTTTGAATCAACCATTAGAACTTTGTCAAAAGACATTGTTTGTCCTTCTTTAGCGTCTAATTTTTCAACATAAATAACATCACCCTTTTTGACTCTGTATTGTTTACTTCCAGTTTCAAAAATTGCAAACATATATTTATATCCTCCTATGTTATACTTAGACTCGCCTCATTTGGTACATACATGATGTATGTTTATAAACCTATAAGTGCGGTTGAAGCTGCATAGTTTGATATACAGCATATTAATAATATCATATTTATCTAATATATTATTTTGTTTTTTATATTGGGTTATACCTAAAAATAATGATTCAATCTTAGGTAAATTAATTGGTTAATGACATCAAATTATATATAATTATAAAACTTGATTTATTTTAACTATAAAATGTAATACTATATTTCATAACCTTGCATATTTATTTAGAATTCTAATAATGTTATAATATTTTTACTATATTGGGGGAAAATATGAAAGGCAAATTTACTCTATTAAATGGTTTTAATTATTTATTTGTAATAATAGGTTTTTTATTATTGCTTTCAGCAGCTTTTAGTTATGGAGTAGCTTTATGAGCTCCAACAAGTTTCCAAACAACAATTCAAGGTGTTCCAATCTTTGGTTCTTTATATAATTTCTTTGTTCAAACATTACCAGACTCTTTTGGAAGTGTGTTAGATAAAGCTAAAGATCACCAAACATTCTATAAATGATCATTTGGTATCTCAACTCTATTAGTAGGAATTCCAACTTTATTGTTTGCTTACACTAAATTGAATAAAAAAGATAAAGATTCAAAATAGTAAATATCAAAATCGCTAAACACCAAAGTAGTTAAAGCTATTTTGGTGTTTTTTTATTATTGTACAAATTAAATAATTTAAATTACATTGTTAAAAATATGGTAAAAATTATGTTTAAATTATTCTAATTTGAAAAGGTGAATTTATGGTTATAGATTGTATAAAAATTTCCAATGATATCCAAGAAGAAATTAAAAAAGAAATATCGGAATTAAAAGCAAAAAAAATAAATCCTAAGCTTGTAATCATTAAAGCTAATGATGATTTAGCTAGTGAAAAATATATTAATAATAAAGTAAAAAAAGGAGAAGAAATTGGTGTTGATGTAATAATAGAAAAATTTGATAAAAAAGACAATAAGTCTTTTGTTGAGCTAATTAAAAAATATAACAATGACAAAAACACACATGGTATTCTTGTTCAGTTACCAATATACAATGAACTTGATTCAAATAATATATACAAGTATGTATCTTGCTATAAAGATGTTGATGGCTTAAGTTATGAAACAGTTGGTTCTTTTTGACTAAATCCGAAGGAAAGTGTTATTGCACCTTGCACAGCAAGAGGAGTAATTAATGTTATCGAGAGTATCAATTATGATCTAACAGGAAAAAATGTTGTCATTATAAATAGAAGTAATATTGTTGGTAAGCCCTTAATAAATTTATTATTATCAAAGAATGCAACAGTAACTATTTGTCATTCAAAAACCAAAAACATACATAAGATAACTAAAAAAGCTGATGTGATTATTAGTGCAGTTGGAATAAGAAATTTTATAACTAAAAAAATGGTTAACAAAAAATCATTCATCATAGATGTTGGTATAAATATTGAAAATAAAAAAGTATATGGTGATACAAATTTTGAGGAATTAAAAAAATATGTTAAATACATAACTCCTGTTCCAAACGGTATTGGAAAATTAACTGTAATTAATGTTTTTAGAAATTTAGTTGATCTAATCAAAAAGCAAATAGGAGAATAGCATGAAACAATATTTAAAACTATTAAAAACTGTATTGAAAAAAGGACAACTTGTAGACAACAGAACAGACATCAATACTATCTCATATTTTGGTACCCAAACAAGATATGATATCTCAAAAAATTTTCCTTTATTAACTACAAAAAAAGTTTACTTCAAAGCAATTGTTCATGAGCTTCTATGGTTTATAAAAGGGGACACAAACATTAAATATCTTGTTGATAATAATGTAAGAATATGAAATGAATGACCATATGAAAAATATAAAAAATCAAAAGATTTCAAAGAAGAAACAATAGAAGAATTTGCAAAAAAGATAAAAGAAGACGAAGTATTTGCAAAAAAATGGGGAAACCTAGGTCCAGTATATGGAAAGCAATGAAGGGACTTTGGCGGTGTCGATCAACTAATGAATGCCATAAATGATTTAAAGAATAATCCAAGAAGTAGAAGAATTATTGTATCCTCGTGAAACCCAAAGGAAATAAACAACATGGCACTACCACCATGTCACTGCTTCTTCCAATTTTATGTAAAAGACAATAAACTGTCTTGTCAGTTGTATCAAAGAAGTGCAGATCTTTTCCTTGGTGTACCTTTCAATATTGCATCATATGCATTACTAACATATATGATAGCTCAAGTTACCAATCTAGAACCCTGTGAATTTGTTCACACAATTGGTGATGCCCACATTTATGAGAATCACATAGAACAAGTTAAGACACAAGTAAAAAGAAAACCTAAAAAACTTCCTACCCTGAAACTAAATCCTGATATAAAAGAGATAACACAATTTAAATTCGAAGACATAGAATTAAAAGATTATAAGCCACATGAAAAAATAGAGGCAAAGGTAGCTGTTTAAACAAATAGCATTTAATAACACTAATCTTTTATCAAAATTAATCTGGTAGAAGATTTTTTTATTATTTATTTTTACTGTAGCAATACAAGTTACTTAGAAAATATAAAATAAAAAGACATGTTATTAACATGCCTTTAAAAAGTTAGAAAATTTTATTCATTATTTAAATCTTTAATGGAAGGGGGTTTTGATTCAGATTTTTGATCATCATTATTTGGCTTAACAGTTTCTATTTGATTTGGATTAGGTTTATCATGGTTTAGTTTAGAATCACTTATTTGGTTTACTTTATCATTATCTTCTTTATTTTTAAAACCGTCTCACACAATTTTGATATTTAGCTTTCTTAATACTTTATTAACAAGGTATAAAATATTACCTAATACAGAAATTGATATTGTTGATACAAGGTATGGAATATAATTTCCTTTTTCTGGATTATTACCAACCGGAATTTGAATTTGTGAAGGAGATGAAGTACCAGACCCTGGTAATTGGATAGTAGTTCATGGAACTCTTTTCTCTGTTACTCTAATTACTTGACTATTCATTATTGGACCTTGAGTTTTAATTAAGTTATTTTCTATACCGATTGGAATATTAGAATTATTAAAACCATAAGCCAACATAAAAGAAGAAACAAAAAATAAAATGAAAACAAAGAAGCTTAAATATAACTTTCATTTAATAACTTTATTATCTTTAATCATTAATATAACTTCAATTGCTAAACTTAAACAAGTAGCAAATCCAAAAAATGATGCTGCAAATGCTATATAAACAGCATTTTTATTTGAAAATAATCATTGATTAAAAACATAGTAGTTTGTTCTATCGATAGTTACACTCCCATTGCTTGTTGACACAACAGCATTTCATGATTGGTTGCAATTTATTAAATAAATTATAGAAGCTGTTAAACCAAGACAAATAAACATAGTTATAAATAACAAAGTAAAGTATTTAATATACTTTAAATACACAGGAAATAACTTCTTTACTGTATCAAATATTTGACTTGATTTTATTTCGACCTTTTCCATAAACTTCCTATAAGAATAATAAGCTAGCAAATTGCCCTATTTATGTTTATACACGATTCAGTTGCAAAAATAAATAGTTTTTATTTTTATTTAGCTATTTATTACAAGCAAATTATTGTTTTTATAAGAAAGTTTTAGTATTTATTTATGAATTAAAAAAGCACATTGTTAACACATTTATTTTATGTGAAAATGAATATATTTAATTTATCTTGATGTGTATAAACATGCAGACAAAATACTTTTAAAGCTATACTCGTTAAAATATTAATCAATAAATATTTGAATAGAAACTATCTATATTTTAAATTAAAAAATGCCTCTTAAGGCATTTTAAATTATTTAGAAATTAAAGTTTAACATTTTTTATAGTATCAATAAGTTCTTTATATTCATCCTTTTTTAAGAATTGATTAATTCCATAAACATAGCTATTTGGATGATTTTTAACCACAAATTCTTTGAACGTTTTTTGGGTAACAATTATATCAACATCTTTTGGTAAATCTTTTATTGCACAATTTGTAACTTCAATGTCGTTTATTCCAAGACTTGTTATCATCTTTTTGATCATACCAGCACCCATAGCTGAAGAACCCATTCCAGCTTCACATGCAAATATGATCTTTTTAGCTTTTTTAACAACATTACTTAATTCTTCATTAGTTGAAGCATTATTATCAGAATTTGATTGGTTGATTACATCATTAATATTTTCTTGTTTAGAATTTACATCAATTAATTTAACATCGTTTTTAAAGTAAGACTTATTTACTAATTTACCATCTTTTTCAATTTTAATAATTGAATTAATTTGGTTTATTAATTGTTCTTTAAGTTTATCTTTTTCGATTTTGTTTTTTACAACATCTGATTCATTTATATTTTTTAAATCTTTAGCATATTGCTTTTTAAGTTCTTTAATTTTTTGTTTATCAGCTTTTTTCTTTTCTAAATTATTTTCAAATATGATTGTTCTTTTTGAGAATTCAATTTGTTTTTGTTCATAGTTAACTGAATCAATTTCACTTTCTTCTATGCTCACTTTAATTCTTTTCGCGTCATAGTAATTGTTCTTATTTATTTTGAATTTTAAAAGATCAATCTTTTTATTGAACTTAAATTGTTCTGTCGAAATTTTTAGTTTGTAATCTCTTTCTAAGTTTTCAATACTAAAAGTGTCATTTGAATTTAATTTAGAAGCTATATCTTCTTTTCATAAGTTAATTTCATTAATCTTAGCTTCGTGTTTTTTACTTAGTTCTTCAATTTTTAAATTAAGCTTATTTGATTGAACATCTCTTTTAGCTTTTACTTTAGATAAATCAAATCCATCCTTATTGTAGAATTTTTCACAGTATTTTTCTTTTCTGTTTTCATCTTTTTCATAAACTTTATAATTTATAGTTTCTATTTTCTTATCTTTATCTTTAATTGGGAAAAATTCTTGGTTACCATCTTTTAAGTTTACAATTTCTCATAAGTAGTTATTTTTATCTTTAATGTTTTCATATTCAACATTTTCAATCTTTTTAGTAATGTTAATATCTTTAATTGAATCAAATTCTTTAGATTTATAAATGTTTGAAACTAATTTCATTTTGAATGGGTTTAAAATAACTCTTTGTCCGTTTCTAATACTTACTCATAATAAACTTAATGAAGTTAATACAAATACAATAGCACTAGCTCCAAAGATTGCAATTGTTAGCGCTAAATAGTTTAATGGTTTACCACTATATACAGCTAGATAGTTCATAATAACACTACCTGGACTTGGAGTGAATATACCACCAAAATCAAAGATTTGATACATAGCACCAGCAAACACCCCACCAGCCATCATGAATAACAAGTTAATTGGTTTCATTAATACAAATGGGTAATAAACTTCGTGAATACCACCTACAAAATGAATTGGGGCTGCAGCTGTTGCTTGTGATTTTTGTTCTTTTGTACCAAAACAGATATAAGCCAATAATAATCCTAAACCTTGTCCAGGATTTGGATCAAGGAAGAATAACGGAGAATAACCACTAGTTGCTACTGCTTGATATCCTAATGGTCCTAAAATACCATGGTTAACAGCATTATTTAAGAATAAGATCTTTTCAAACTCAACAAATATAGGAAGAATGAATAGTAAACCAGCACTGTTAATTCCTTGAATTATAAAAAAGAACACAACTTGCAACACAGCCATTAATGGTCCAATACCTCAGAAACAAACAAATATTGCTGTAGTTCCAAATATTCCAAGCGAAAAGTTATTAACTAACATTTCAAAACCTTGTTTAATGTTGTTTTTATAAAGCTTTTCAAAGTTCTTAAATATTCAAGCAAATAAAGGTCCTGAAATTAAAGCACCAAGAATCATTGGTGAAGCACCAGTATTTATTAAACTAACATTACCAGTAATTTGTACCATTATGGCATTAAAAGTTCATTTGTATGTAAGCTCATTAATGTTTTTTATATCAGACTGTAATGATATTTGTGAATATGCAATTACACCAATTACACTAGCAAAACCTACAAGAGCTCCTCTTCAATCATATATTTGCCTTCCACCTAAAAAGGCAATTATTAAAGGTATTGTGAACTGTATCCCAAGATCAACAACCTTATCCATATTAAATAAATATTTTGAAGAGTCAGCTGCTGTTCATTTGTCTATAGCTATACCATGTTGGTAAGCAATACCGGTTTTAACACCAAGGATTATAGCTGTGAAAAGACCTCAAGCTATTAATACACCTATCGCCGGAATTACCATACCAGCCATAAAAGAACCAAACTTTCTAACTTTAGCTAAAAATTTTTTTGATGAATCTGATTTATTACCCAGTTGCTTTAGTTTACCAGTTAATGGAGTTTTATAAGTTAGCTCATACTGAGTAGGTTTAAAAATAGCTTTCATATTTAGTTAGTTTTGTATCAGTCATCATCTAATGCAAGATTTGCATAAGAGTCACATTCATTATGAGTAGTTGATTTATGAGTGTTAAATTTTAATTCTAAAGTTAGTAAGTCTACATCACTAATTTTGATGCTTGTTGCCTTTATATTTTCTCTTATTTCAGATTCAATTGCACTTCTTACAATTGGACAAAATCCTAAGTTATGTGAGTAAGCAATTAATAATTGAGCAACAGAACAATTATATTTAGCTGCTAACTGTTTTAAATATTCGCTATTAAAATTTACTTTTGGATTTCCAAGAGCTCTTCAACCTTGCATAGCAATGTTGTGTTCTTTACAAAAAACCATTCTGTCTCTTCTTATGTATGTAAGACTTGCTTCGTTTTGTACAACTTCAGGATACACACCTGTTTCATTGTATAGAATTCTTATCATGTCTGGTTCAAAGTTTGAAACACCAATAACATCAACAAGACCTTTTTTCTTACATTCAATAAGTTCTTTTCATGCTTTAACATTCATAGTGTTATCAACATGTGGTCTATGTAGCATGTAACAATCAATCTTAGATATTTTTAATCTTTTTAAAGATTCTCTAAGTTCATATTCAACACCATTTTTAAAATCAGATGGTCAAATCTTTGATTGTAATGTTGGATAAACAAAAGAAGGATTTTCCATTTTTAATTTTTCTAATGAGTTACCAACAAGAGGTTCTGTATTATAAAGCTTTGCAGTATCTATAAAATCATATCCTGATTCAATAGCCCACTTAATAGCATTATCCATATCATTTTGATCAAGGATTTTGTAAGTACCAAATCCTATTTTAGCTTTTAGTATATTATTCATTTTAACAACCTTTTTCTTCTATATATTTTTTAGCAATATTTAAAATATGATCAAATGTTTCGTGTTTCTTATTATTATTTTTTAATCATTGATATATTGGTAAAATTCTCTCATTATCACCAATCTTTTGTTTTGCGTTCCTAGCAACTCTATCAATATCATCTAGTAGATATTGGTTCGAAAATCTTTCAACGTTCTTTTTTAAATATTGGTGAATATCTTGCAATTCAAAATTTGTTAAATTTGATATTGCAAGACTCATTTCATCAACTAAATTATTTATAGTAGATAAACATTCTTTATCCATTATGGTTTGGTTAATGTATTTCATTTTTCTACTATACCCTATCATTGCAATAGAAAAATGCAAACCATTAACTCCATAAAATTTCTTATTAAAAAAATCTTGATAATCCCCATTAATTGGTGTTGTATTTTTATTAAACAATCAATTTGTTGAACTTTCATTCTTCTTGTATCAAACACTATAAAAGTCTTCAACTTTAACATCCAAACTATCTTTACTTTGATCTGGAACCAATCTATCAACAACTACATTAACAAAATCAAGTTTTGATAAATTATCTTTGTTTTTTTGTATTACTCCATTAAATAAATGTTCTGAAGCTTTAAACCCATTTTCAAAGCATGCAATAACTAGTTTGTTTTTGTTATCTCTCTTTTGTAAACCAATATTAATGATGTCACAAAGATAGTTAAGGTTATTAATGCCAATTGAAGTTGTTATCATATCAGCTTCTGATATGATGTTAATTAATTCATCCTTTTGTTTTAATAAACTTAAACCTTTGCAATTATTAATTTCAATTTCTTTATTTGATGGTAGACAATGAATTTGATATTTTTTTTCTTTATTTATTTTGTTTATTAATTCGTCTGAAATATCAACAAATAGAATATCAACATTATTTATATAAGCTAATTCTGCAATCAACCCTCTACCAATATTACCTGCACCAAAATGGACAACTTTATTATTCATCATGCATTGCCAATCATTCAAGTACTTTATTAGGATTTAAATCAGTGCCATAGTAAAATTTCTTAACTTCATCTTCATCTGAAAAAGCAACACCTATATTTCCAATTACATCCATTGTTTTATCTCCAGATAAAGCAAGACCTAAAACAACTTTAACTTCATTACCATCTCAATCAATTGGATTTTTTAAAACCAAAATACACATAGCGTCTTTTTTAATTAAATGCTTTGTTTCAACAGTACCATGAGCTATAGCAATAAAGTTGCCTATTGCAACACTTGCATTCTTATCTCTTTCAATCATTGAATTGAGATACTTATCTTCTATAGCATCTTGTTTTTTTAAACATTCAAACACTTTATTAAATGCTTCATTTTTATTTTTAACATCAACATTAATTAAAATGTTTTCTGTATTTAAATATTTTTTGATCATTTGATGATCTCCTTTCTATATTAGCAATCATAAGATGTACCTAAGTTATATATTATCACAAGAAATATATATAACTTATAAAAGTTATATATACACAATTTATAAAGGTAATGGGATCAAAAAATAATAGGACAACCTATTATTTTTTGATAAGCGAAGCAATATAAGGTAGATTTCTAAATTTGTTTTCGTAATCCAAACCTCATCCAATTAATTCATCTTCATTAGTTACAAAACAAGTATAGTGAGGATGAATATCAACTTTTCTCTTTTCTGGTTTATTTATTAAAGATACAACAGTAATGTCAGAAGCATCTTTGTTTTTTAGATCTTCAATTATGTATTCTAGTGTTCTACCAGATTCTATAACATTTTCTATAATAACAACATGTTTGTCTTTTACATCTGTTGTAATGTCTTTAACAATCTTAGGAAAGCTAATTTTTTCTCTATAGGATTTAATTGTATAAAAATCTAAAGTAAATTTAAAATTTAACCCTAATAGTAAGTGTGATGAAAAACAAATAGAGCCATCAAGAATTGGAATAACAACAATTTTATTTTTTTTCTTTCTACCAACAAAATATTTATTTAATCACTTAGCGCAATCATCTACTCTTTTTTTTATTTCACCCTCACCAAAAAGTATTTTTTGATCAAAAATATCTTTAAATTTATTCTTATCAAACATTGCAAAAACTACCTTGTTAATTATGAATATTATTTAGTAAAAGAATTCTGGAAATTTGAATTTCTATTTCTCTCTTCAATACCAACTATTTTACCATCTTGAATTCTAATAATTTTAGTCGCTATAGAAACTAAACTATTATTGTGTGTAACCATTACGATTGTTGTATTAAATTCTTTATTAACTTTTAAAAATAAATCGATTATATTCTTTGATGTTTCATCATCCAATGCTCCAGTGGGTTCATCACAAAGCATTATTTCAGGTTGCTTTAAAATTGCTCTAGCAATAGCAACTCTTTGCTTTTGACCACCAGATAATTCATGCGGAAATTTATTTTTAATTTTTTCTATACCAACTATATTTATCACTTCATCAATATCAACTGTTCTTTTATTTTTTGGAACAAGATTTTGTCCTAATTTGATATTATCTCATACAGTTGATATTGGTACTAAACCATATCTTTGATAAATATATGCAATGTGGTTTCTTCTAAATTCAGTTAATTCTTTATCATTAAGTTTGTTTATAACTTTATCCTTAATGAAAACATCACCGCCAGTTGGATGTTCAATACCTGCAATAACGTTAAGTAATGTAGTTTTACCAGAACCACTTGGTCCTAATATAATAACTATTTCACCTTGATAAATTTTTAAATTAATATTTTGTAAAATATCAGCTTTAAAAGATGAAGTTTTAATAGTCTTAGAAATATTTCTACATTCTATTTCAACATTACTATTTCCAGTACTATTGTTTTGATTGTTAATATCTGGATTTGGATTATTTACATAAGGTTGGTTATGCTGTGGTTCATTATTATAATGGTTTGGATTGGCAACATTTTGATGATTTGGAATATTTGGTTCTTTATTTTGATTAACTGGTGTATTAACTTTAGCTCTTGGATTTCTAATCTTTTTTTGTGGGGATGGATTATTGTTGTTATTAATAAAGGTATTTATTTCTTTATTAACTGTAGTTTGGTTAATATTTTTTGATTTAAATTTGTATTGATCATTAACATAAGGGTTAATGATTTTTTTATTTTGTGTCTTTGTCTTATTTTTCATAATAATACTATAATATACAAATTATCTGTTTCTTGATAATAAATATAAAAATAATCTTAGTAAAGCCACCATATTGATTAAAATATTAAACCCAATAAGCATTGCTATTGATCTTGCAAACTTTGGATCAAGATTTTCTCTAAATTGATCCATATTTTTTAAGTTTCATAAACTGTATCAAATAATTAGGAAAGAAACTAATCCAAATATTAATTGAATAACAAAGTAAGTTCATTTACCTGCAAATAAACTACCACCAAAAAATAAGTTTAATTGTCCAAAACTAAATATAGTTAAGAAAAGGTTAACAATTAAGAATATAAAATATATTGCAAAAAAGATTGCTAATATCTTACTGATTGTGTAACCAACCTTATTACTTGTAATTCTACTTAATCCATAACACAAAAATAATACAAGAGATGTAATTCCAAAACAGAATATTACTTCTGTTAATTCAAAGATTGTAAATATGATTCCAAAAGTTATCCCAACACTTAAACAGTAAACTGAAATAACTGCAATATTAAACCCTAAAGACATGTTGACCTTAAAGATTCAAATAAAATACATCACTAGTGCAACAACACCAAATATACCTGATGTTAAATACAATGAATTATAAAGCGATGGGTCTAAAACATTATCAGTTAAAATTGCATATCTTATAAGTAATCCTATACCAAAGATAGCAAGCAATCCCAATGCCGCAACTAACATTCCAATAGAAACCATTGATGTTTGTAAAGACGTATATTTTGCTTTATATGTTCTATTAGCTGTTGTTTCATATACATTGCTTTCTACACTCATATAAATCCCCCTATTTTATGTTTGATAATATTATACAATGATTATTCAAAAATGAAATTTGGGAATAAAAAAAGAATGGTTTTTCCATTCTTTATATTTAGAAATGAATTATTCTCAAGAAATTTCAGCAACAGTTTTTTTGTTATTGTTTATATAGTCTTCAATAATTCTTCCACTATCAACTTTAATAATGTGGTCTCCAAGTTCTAAGATTTTTTCATTGTGAGTAACTATAACAATTGTCGTTTTAAACTTTTGATTAATGTTGCAAAATATATTCATTATTTGTTTTGTTGCATCAATATGGATAGCCCCTGTTGGTTCATCACCATACAAGATGTCAGGGTTTCTCACTAAAGCTCTACAGATAGCAACTCTTTGAGCTTGTCCCCCAGAAAGATTGCTAGCTTTTTTATATTTGTGTTGGAAAAGATCAACAGATTTAAGTAGTTCATCAATATTAAGAAGTTTCTTTTTATCTGGTTGTAAACTAGTAGCTAATTTAATATTGTCATAAACTGACAAATCAGTTAAAAGACCATATTGTTGGAAAATATAACCAACATGCTGACTTCTAAGTTTTGTTAGTTGTGATTCATTTAAAGAGATTGTATTTTTATCAAACATATAACATGTACCATTGCTTGGTCTATCAAGCGCAGAAATTAAAGTTAGCAATGTTGTTTTACCAGAACCACTTGGACCATATATAACAACAAACTCACCTTTTTTAATTTTAAGACTAACGTCTTTAAGAATGTGTTCACAACTATACCCATTGGTCATAAGTTTGTTAACATTTTCTAAAACAATGATGTCAGAATTTTTATCATAGTTTTTTGGTTTCTTATTTTTTTCATTCTTATGAGGTTTATTAAGTGATTTAATTTTTCTAATCTGTGCTCTTAATTCTTTTTTTATTTTTTTTTCTTCTATTTTTTCTTCTTTAGTTTTTTTATCCTTCTTTTCCTTAGCTGGTTTTTCTTTCTTTTCTTTTTTATCTTCGGGTTTACTTGCTTGTTTCTCGGCTTGTTTTTCTATAGGTTGTTGTACAGGTTTTTCTGCAGGTTTTTGATTAATATCTAAAGAATGGTTAATAGTAACTAGATTAGGTTCATTTTTAGTTTGTTCATTAGTTACTGGAGTTACAAGTTCTTTTTTAACAGCATCATTTTCTACAGTTGAAGATTTTGAATCTTTTTCATTATTAACATCTGAATTTTTTTTTGTTGAAGCTTTTTTATCAGCACCTTTTTTAGAAGCAGATTTTGTTTCCTTCTTGTCTTTTTTTTCAGATTCTTTTTTGGCACTAGATTTTTTCTTTGGATCAAAAGTTAAACCTTTATCAGCATAATCTTCTAAAAAAGTATTGATCTTTTTAACTGTCATTTTCTTTTCTTTACTTTTCTTTTCCATATTAACTTCCTATTGATTAATAACTTTCTTTAAATTCATTTTCTTTAATAATACAACTGTAAACACAAAATTAATAATCATAATACCAACTATTGATGCCACACCATAGATATAAGGTAATCAACTAATAGCTGGTGATATATAGATTGATGATAAACCATACAATGCGAATTGAAGAACATATATCATAGCTATCATTAATGCAAAACCTATCAATAAAGCTAATATCATAACTGGGAAATAAGTGAACACTATACTTAAAATATTTTCTCTATCTGAATATCCAAGCGTTTTCAATACTGCAATCATATTCTTAAATTCATTCATCATTATTGAAGTCATAACTAAAATCATAATAACAATTAGTGGAACAAAAATAGACATTCCAATTGTTTCAACAATATTAACACTTGAAAATAAACTTGAATATATTTGGTATTGGCTTATAAAACTATCAATTGTTGATATTGAAACTTTTGTAGGATTATTACCATATATTCTAATTGCATAATCTGCTAAATTCTTAGCATCATTTGCAACAGAATTACCCAATTGCATTCTTAGTGATTCCCTATCTTTTAAAAGATTAGTATTGTGTGTTACAAGTTTATCTGTAAAGACAAATTTAAGTTCTGTGTTGCCACTAGGAATACTTTGGTCTCTTGTGTTCATTGTCCAAATATTTTTAAAGTTAACACGTCAAATATCAACAAAAGTATTTTGATCTAAATTGATAATATTAGGTCAAATACCCCATTGTGCATAGAAGCTAATATTTTTAGAAAGATATACAGGATTTTCTTTTTCTGTGAATACACCATTAAATGGAACATAACCATTTTTTTCTAGAGTTGTCTGATCAGCATATTTATTTTGTTGTTTATCTGTGCTTGTAACTTCTGTTTTTAAAATGATGTTTCCACCATTGCTTTGTTCAGTTTTATTGAAACCTAACCCAAGGATCTTGTTAGCGTTGTCTTGGGATATATAGAATTCTTCACCAAATGAAGTTGAAGCAATACCTGCAACCGTTAATGTGTATTCAGAATTCCCATATCCATCTGGGCTTGGCTGAGTTTGAATACCTTGTGAATCTAGAACTTTTCTACTAAATCTAAAGTAAGAGTTATTAACATTAATTTTTATTTTATCTCCAACTTTTAGCTTGTAGTGATAAGCTGCACCATTATTAATTATCATAGGATATTCATATTTTGAAGTAGTTAGTAAATCAGATATCTCTCTTTCTTTTTGATCTTTTAAAGTTACAAAAGAAGAATTGTTTTTAATACCAACGATGTTAATATTTTCTTCTTTATTTCTTAATATTGTATTTGCATTAATATAAGAATAAGTTTCTGTACTTTCTTTATCTTCATAAGGAATTATTCCATATGAAATCTTAACATCTTTATTACTTAATTCTTCATCCCCATAAACACAACCAATGAAAGATAAAAATTCATCTGTAAATCTAATTTGAGTATAATTTAAGTTTATGTCAACAACAGTTTTTGGGTTAACACTATAAAGTTTAGTGTCTTGATCATATAGGATAAAGTTATTCTTTTTTTGTAATTCTGAAAGCATTGTATTTTCAGGATTTTGAGCAGCTTCATAAACATCTTTTAAAAAGATTTGTGATTGGGATTCAGATCTTGCAATAATTTCTGGTGGTAAAAAAGCTTTAACAAATTCCCATGGGTTTATTTGGAAACCAAAGTTTATTTCAAAATCCAATAATCATTTAGCAAATACAGCACTTTCTCCAAAGAATATATCATTTTTAACAGCAAAATTTGCTTGATAAGAAGGAAGAAGAATATTACCAAAGTAAAGTGGTTCTCCATTTTCAATCTTTTGAGTTCCATCTTTATTTAAAACTTTTAAATCCTCTAGTTTATATGGAGTATCATAACCTCTTGTTTGATAGAATTTTTCTTGTTTACCATTATGCATTATAGTACCAGGATATAAAGGATAAATACCATTATCTACATCTGTAAAACCAAGGTTAGAGTATTTTTGCATTTTGTACAACCCACTCTGTTCTGTTGGTGTTACTAAATCAAAACTATAAGTATAATTTTTATTAACTTTGGTTAGTGTTGTTGATTGATCAAATTTTTGAGGAAGTGAAATACCTGAAGTTACAAAAGCTAATCCAAAAGAACAAAGCATTGTGTAGAAGATAAATCTATAGAAGTTACTAAATGATAAGTTCAATCTAAATTTAAATAGTGGTTGAATACCTTGAGAACCGTTTTTAATCATTGTTAAAACTTTACTTACTTTAGTTTCAACATTACTTGATATCAATAAGTTAATTGGTTTTTTAAATGTCAATTTAAGAATAACTCAAGTAAAGATTAAAAAAACAACAAATACAGAAAATGCTCCACCAAAGAAACCTATGATAGAAAACTTTAAAAAATCTAAAGGAACATATCAGAAAGGAGATATAGCTGAATAGAAAGTACCTTGTAAAAATAAAGCCCCAATGTATCCACCAAACCCTGCAAGTAATGCTACTATTAATCCAAATAATGATAAAGCCATTGCAATTTTTAATGTAGAAAAACCATTTGCTTTAACAATAGCTAGCTGAACCAAGTTTTTAGAAATATAACTTCTTATCAATAAATAAGAAAGATATAAACCAAGAACAATTAAAACTATAATAACAGCAATTGCAACAATTGATATATATAAAACTATTGAATCTGGCAAATAAATTCTAAAAGTTAATATATTTTTATTATTAGAAAAATCATTTGTTTTATAAACTAAATCACCAGAATAATCTTTATTAAAATTGTTTTTATATTCTTTATTTAGTTCATTGATGTAACCATCAGTTACACGTTCTTTTGTAATTCCTGAAAAATATTTATTTTGGAAGGTAGCAGGACTTGTGGAAAGAATTGAATTATAACCTTGTTGATTTGTAAATAATACAAATTCAGTTCTTGGATTAATAATTAAATTCTCTAAAGAAGTAGATGGATAAAGTAGATCAGGACTTATACCTGTCCCAATAATTACATACTTCTGGGTATTTATTGTAACTGTATATTTACTATCAAGTATAGATAATCATTCTTTCACATAATTACTAAAGTTTTTAATTTTAGAATTTATTTCTTCATCTGTTAGTGAAAAAAAATTATCTCAGGAGTTTAATAATTCATTCCATCTAGTTATTAGATCATTTCATTGGTTAACGGGAATATATTCTTTATTATTTACATCTAAGAATTTATCTGGAACAACTGTTGCAAAACCATAAGGAGTATAAACACTTAAGATAACATCAATTGCAGTTTCTGCAATTGCAACTCCATCTTCAAAACTAAAGCGTAAATCTATCTTTTGTTTATTAGTTGAAACAAATTTACTTAAATCTATATCTGGTTGATAGATAGCAAAAATTACTCTATATTTAGAGTTATCAATTGGTCTTCCAGCTTCCAAGTCTTTTAATATATCTACTATATATTCTTTTATGTATGGTTTTACTTCAAAACCAGCTTCTGCTGTTGATGAAAGCAGCAACATCAATAAGTTTTTAAGATATGGCTTATTATCAGATGAGTAGAAAGGCTTAGTTGCTTCATCAGCAATTTTTAAATAAGTATCACTATCAACTAATCTATTACCACTACTATAAACAATTTTATTTATTTCAGAGTTCTCTTTATTTGATACTAAGTATTTAAAAGAAGAATCATTATCAATAATAGTATAAGAAGACTCAAACTGAGTTAGTATGTTTTTTTGTTTTAAAAAGCTATCTGCACTATTGCTTACAGCAGCCTGAAGAAATTCAGATAATTGATCAGATTTTTGTTCAGCTATATTTTGAAGTCAAAGTTTAACTAAACCTTCTTTTGTAGTTGGTGGACCATTTTCTACCCCAGGGTTTTCAGTTCCAACATTTTTTCCTTCTTTCTTGTTGATTTTTGATTCAACTCAATCATTCTTAATAACAACTTCAACATTTAACAAACTATTTTTTTGTTGTTCTGGTAAAGATTCAATGATATTTTTTTCAGCTGGAGAAAGTGAGTCAATGTTTAAAGTTAAAGTATAAACATTCTCACTTTTTTTCATTGTGTTATCTAATAACGCATTATATAAATCAGCATAGTAAGTAACATCTGTAATATTTAAATTTGTTGATGATGTTGGTAACTGAGTAACACTATTTGTAAATAAAGTATGTGGTATAGTAGTTGCTGGAGTTGCAGAATCTGTATCATACTTATTAAACATAGCTTTATTTGCAACATAGTTACCTTGTAGTATTGTAAAATATTCATCAACCTTACCAGTTTCAGAATTAAAGTAACCTGATAAAAAAGGTTTTTGATTTTCATCATAACTAAATAATAAATTTGATGGGTTAAAGTATGTACTCATTTTATAACCAATACCATGTCATTGCTTATGGTCTGACATGTTTATATCAAGCGGCACATATTTTCCTTCTTTATCAATTGACACACCTGTAGATTTTAAGATCCCAGGTTTTCTACTTCATCTATCAACATTTAAATTTGCACTTGTAAAGTCTTTAGGTTCATAAGGAAAGATTACATTATTTTCACTATATTGATATTTAGAAACCAATATTTCTTTTGTTTTAGGTGAGGTTATTTCTGCTTCACTAGGCAAAGTATATTCAGGTTTAGGCAAGCCATAATTTTGTTCAATAGTAACGTTTGCGCTGTTACCATACTTGTTAACATTATCAATACTATTTGTAATATTTGTGTTTAGATACAATAAACTAAATGAACTTAATATAATACAAAAAGTAATGAATATCAGCGCAAAAATTAATAACATTGAGCTCTTAAATGATTTTAAAACTTGCTTTATTAACTGAAACATTTTATACCTTAATTCACCTATTTTAATATTTATAAATTTATCATAAAAATAATTTATTGCTATATAAAATTAACCATTATAGATAATTTAAGTTTTTAAAACAAAATAATGAATGTAATTGTAAAAAAATAACAAAATAAAAAAATTACTAGTATTGGTAGTACTAGTAGTTACTATCTCATTTTTTTGGAGAAACTCATTCTTAGAAAAAAGTTTAAAATAAATTTTAGAAGCGAGCTATGTCAAAAAAACCAGAAAACAAAGACAAATTAAATATACAAGAATTATTTAAAAATAGTGGTGTTTAATCTATGTTAGATTTAAACAAACTAATTGGTAAGCTTAAAAAACATTTTATTGAATCTACTTTAGATGCTGAATTTGATGAACATACAGGTTATCAAAACATGATTAAAATTCTAAAGATGTTTTTAATAATTATAGAAAAGGAAAAACTAAGAAAACAATCTCAGCCGATAATGGAAAAATTGATATTAAAGTTCCAAGAAAACAACTATCAACATTTGAACCAAAAATTGTCAAAAAGCATGAAAGAAACATCTATAGAATTGAACATCAAATACTTTTCTTATATTCAAAAGTAATATCTGCAAGAGAAGTTCAAGAAACAATATATCATATGTTTTATTGTGATTTAGACAAAGACACAATTTCTATAATTACAAATGAAATAATTCCATAAATTATGACGCGACAACAAAGACCGTTAGAGTCTGTTTATCCAATTATGTACATAGATGGAATCATATTCAAAATTAGAGAGAATTCTGTCTACAAAGAAAAATTAGTTTATTTATATAATTGGGATTAATATAAGACCGAAAATAAAATTTTAAATTTTTCAATAACTAAACCTGAATCATATAGACAATGATTCATTCATTGATCAACCAATTCCATATCAAGTATTAAAACTACTACCTATGTTATTTGGTTTATATACTCCATTTTCAATTCCAGCCCCATTTAATTTTAACATCTCAAATTTTCTTTCTCATGGTTTTAAATTAACATTGGATTATTAAAATCTGAAGTTGAGTAAGGAAAGATAACATTTTTACTCTATGAAATAATTTAGATTTGAAACAGGAATTGCTTTTTTGACGGGGTTATTTATTGAATTAGGATTAAATATAAAACTTGTCTTTTGTAAATCATAACTTTGTTCAACATTAAGATTTACTGAATTACCGTAAGTATTTAAGTTATTAATACTATTTTGAGTGTTTGTGTTTAAATACAGCATACTAAATATAGTCGTGATTATACAAAGACAAATGAAAGCAAGAGAAAAATCAATAATGCTGATTTTTAAAGGATAACAAAACTTGCTTATTAATTGCAACATATGTAAACATCTCTTTTCAATATTTAAAACTCAAGTTTAAAAATAATTTTAAAAGATAAACTTTTTATTAATTAAAAAACTCAGTATCTAATTTAATAGATACTGAGGAAAACAAAAAATTATTCCATTATTTTTTCTAAAAATTCACCTGTATAAGAAACTTCTTTTTTATTAATGATTTGTTCAGGAGTTCCAGTTGCAATAACTCTTCCTCCATTATCACCACCATCTGGACCTAAATCAATTATGTAATCTGCTACTTTTATTAAATCTAAATTATGTTCAACAACTATAACAGTATCACCATGATCTACAATGAAATTTAAAACATTAATTAGTTTAGAAATATCGTGAACATGTAGACCAGTTGTTGGTTCATCTAATACATATATCGTTTTACCTGTTGGTTTCTTTTGTAAATATTTAGCTAGCTTAATTCTTTGAGCCTCACCACCAGATAATTGAGTTGATGGAGTACCAAGTTTTAAATAAGATAATCCTACATCATGCATTAGATCAAGTTTTCTTTTAATTTGAGGATTATCATAAAAGAATTCTATCGCCTCATAAACACTCATTTCTAATACATCATAAATTGATTTACCTTTGTATAAAACTTGTAATGTTTCTTCATTATATTTTTTACCACCACATTCAGTACATTTAACATATACATCTGGTAAAAAATGCATTTCAATTTTTATTACACCGTCTCCACAACAATTCTCACATCTTCCGCCTTTTACATTAAACGAAAATCTTCCTTTATCATAACCTCTAGCTTTAGATTCTTTGGTTTTTGTATAAAGGTCTCTTATATCATCAAACACAGAAACATATGTTGCAGGATTACTACGTGGTGTTCTACCAATTGGATCTTGAGAAACTTTTACTAATTTGTCGATAAATTCTGTACCCTTTATTTTCTTAAAAGGTTTTGGAATTATAAATGGATTTGAAATCTTTTGCTCTATCCCTTTTATTAGTGTTTCATTAACAAGAGTTGATTTTCCGCTTCCACTAACTCCTGTGACAGCAATAAATTTACCAAGAGGAAATTTAACATCAACATTTTTTAAATTATTACCACTTGCACCAATAATTTCAATTACTTTCCCATTACCACTACGTCTTGTCTTTGGTACTTCAATCTTTAATTTTTTTGATAAGTATTTACCTGTAATTGAATCAGGGTTTTTCATAACTTCTTCAACTGTACCTTGAGCTACAACATTACCACCATAAATACCAGCACCTGGACCTATATCAATTAAATGGTCTGATGCCATCATTGTATCTTCATCATGTTCTACAACAATTAAAGTGTTACCAAGGTCTCTCATATTCTTCAACGTATTAATTAATTTTTCATTATCTTTTTGGTGAAGACCAATTGATGGTTCATCAAGAACATATAAAACACCCGTTAAAGATGAACCTATCTGAGTTGCTAATCTAATTCTTTGACTTTCACCACCACTTAAAGTAGCTGCTGCTCTAGATAATGTTAGATAATTCAATCCAACATTTTCCAAAAAAGACAAACGATTTACAATTTCTTTTAAAGCGAGATTTGCAATTTTTTGATCTGACTCACTTAAAGATAATTCCAAAAAGAATTTAGATAAAGATGTAATATTTTTTTCTGTTAATTCAATGATATCAGTTTCGTTTATCTTTACAGATAATGATTCATCAGAAAGTTTTTTACCATGACAAACATTACAAGGAATATTAGACATGAATTTAGAATAAAATTCTCTTGCAGCTTCACTTGTTGTCTCATGATATCTTCTTTTAATCAAATTAGATACACCTTCAATGTATTCTTGTGATTCAACTTTTTTACCATTAGATAATTCAATGGAATAACTTATTGGTTCATCAGAACCATAAAGAATTATGCTTCTTTCTTCCTTTGTTAAATTTTTAACTGGTTTGAACATATCAATTTTGTAATGTTCTCACATCGCCATCATTTTCTTTAAATCATATGGTGGATCTGTAATTACATTCTTATAATATTCAATTCCACCTTCATAGATAGATAAGTCTTTATTAACAAATATTTTTGCTTCGTCTGGCTCATAAGTAAAACCTAGTCCATTACAGTATTTACATGCTCCAATTGGAGAGTTAAAAGAAAATAATCTTGGTTCAAGTTCAGGAATTGAAAAACCACAAACATCACAAGCATGAGTTTGACTATAACTGTACTCTGATTTGTCACATAACACAGTTACTTTACCATTTGATTCTTTTAAAGCTTTTTCAACAGCTTCATAAATTCTACTTCTTGTTGGAGTATCTTTATTTAAGACAACTCTATCAATAATTATTTCTATGGTGTGTTTTTTGTTTTTATCTAATTCAATCTCTTCATCAAGAGAATAAATATTATTATCAACTCTTAATCTTAAAAAACCTATTCTTTTTAACTCTTCAAACTTATTTTTAAATGTTCCTTTTTCTTGCACAACAATTGGAGAAAGGATTTGGATCTTTGAATTGTCTTCAAATTTAAAAATGTTATCAACTATTTGTTTTGTTGAAAGGGTTTTAATTAAACCATGACCATTCTTACAATATGGTTTACCAATTCTTGCATATAAAAGTCTTAAGTAATCATATATTTCAGTTACAGTACCAACTGTACTTCTTGGGTTGTGAGATGTGGTTTTTTGATCTATAGAAATTGATGGAGAAAGTCCATCAATTGAATCCACATCAGGTTTTTCATTACCACCTAAAAATTGTCTAGCATAAGAACTTAAAGATTCTAAATATCTTCTTTGCCCTTCAGCATAAATAGTATCAAAAGCTAGTGATGATTTACCACTACCACTTAAACCTGTAATCACTACAAACTTATCTTTAGGAATAGTGATATCAATATTTTTTAGATTATTTTCTCTTGCACCTTTAACAACAATATAATCTTTTGTATTAACTAAATTTTTAGAACTCATATTAATCCTTCTTCTTTTTAGATGTAATTATTTTTTTCTTGCTCTTTGATGACATAATAGTGGTAACAATATCAGCTACTTCATCAACGTCTTTTTGTATTTCTTCTTTATTTATTGAATCTAGTGATTCAACAAACAAATTAAAATTCTTTTTGAATTCAGATTCCTCGCTTCTCAGATTTTGGAAACCTTCATCAAAAGAATCGATTAAGTCTATTAACTCCATTAATTTTGGTTTATATTTTATAACCTTGTCTTTAACAACACTTTTTATAGCAATTTTTGAATCATCATCAATTAGTTTATATAAATAAACTAAAGCAGCTAATTTAATTCCATTTTTTAAATATGACATAAATTATTTTTTATCTGTAGCTATAACGTCTTTTATTTTCTTTTGGAATTTTTTAACTGCTTCTTTATTGTTTGATACATAAGTTATTAATGAATCTGAATTCTTTTTAATTACTGCTTCAAAAAGATCAACATAACTTGATAGCTTTACTAAAGCTTCAACTGTAGGAGTAACAAATTCTGACTTATAAATTAAATCTTCCAAAAGATAATCCATTTTTTTGCTTACAATGCTTATTTTTCTGTAAGAAATAATTTTATATATACCAGCAATAATAGATATAACAACAAGAATCCCAATTAGTATTAGCAACCATAATGGAATACCCAAAACATTAGCTGTATTGTCAGTTGCATTAATTAAATATGTTAACTTCATTTTTACCTCGTTATGTAATACTTTTAAATTATAAAAGAACTCATTATGCTAATAGTGTTGCTTTGATCTGTATTTTTATCACCACTTAAAAATACACTGTTCATTAAGAAAAATATTATAGAACAAATTAATAATATCAAAGTTATCATAAATAAAAATGTGAATCTATTAAGATATCAGAATTTTTTTAATCAATGAAAACTATCAGCGATTCCTTCATATTCTTTTTTGCTATTTCTATAGATGAAGCAAAATACACCAGCAGTTATAGCAAGAGCAAGGAATATACCACCTATTAAATAGTAAACTCAACTTTGTGGCCCAAAGTATCCTGTTGAGTTATTAATTGGATCATTATTGTTTACAGCGTTGAAAAACATAAATAAATAATTCATAACAAAAACACCAATTCTATTTATATTATTATAGTTATTTTTAATTGTTTAAGTTTAAAAACTTATTGTATTACAAATCATTAATAGATTCTAATAATCCTTATTCACAAAAATGAATCCTATTAGAAAAATAAAAAAAGCTATAAATATAAAATTTATAGCTCCGAATTAAGGCTGGTTTATATTCACTGAATATAAACATAGTCACGGGTGATAACTACAATTAAATTCTACAACAAATTAAATGTTATGTTAATAGCTTGTAGTTTTTATCAACTATTTTTTAACATTAAAACTAATGTTATCAGCAACCATTACATCATTTCCTTTTTCTTTTAAATAATCAGAAATTTTTACTATTTCTGATTTAAACTCAGATGTAGATGTAATTACTACTTTATTTTCTTTACTACCTGAATTGCTAAATAATCATCATAAGCTTCAGAATGTTACATTAGCTTTGTCAGTAGGCAGTTTAGCAACTGAATAGTCAAAACCTTTAATGTCTGCAAAATCAACATTTTTAAGATTTGTACAATTAGCAAAAGCTGCAGAGTCTATTCAAATTTTGTTGTCATTTCCAATAAAGTTTACATCTACTAAAGAGCTACAAGCATAGAAAGCTTGGTAACCTACAGTTTTTATATACGTTGATATTTCAACTTCTTTTAATTTCTTAGCTCCTTTGAAGAAACCATCAGGAATATTATTTGCTCCTTTACCAATTTCAGCATACTCTAAACCTCTTAAAAAACTTGGCGCATTAGTAACAGCTTCTTGAAGTCTTAAATGTTTAAATCCTTCTTCATCTCCAATGAAAAGTTTTTTAATAGCACTTGTTTTAGAACTATCAAACATGTTTCCGTTGCCCTTAAAGTAATTTCTTAATTCTTTGTAATAGTCTTCAGAGTAAGTTACATTTTTATTGTCAATTTTTGATGGAAGAATTATTTTATCAAATTTTTCATCTCCATTTGTTTGTGGTTGAAATTTTGAAATAGTAATATCACCATTTTCACCTATAGTAATATTTTCTTTTCCAAATATTATAGAAGCGTCATCAAAACTAATGTTGTCAACTATAGAATCATTTTTGTTTTCAACAACTCTTTCTACCCTATCCAAATAAATTAAAGCTCCAACTGTACCAACAACCAAGGCACATCCAAGAGTAATAAATAAAGATTTTAAAAATTTTCTTTTAGCCATAAAAACCTTCTAAAAGTATATAGTAATTATATTATGAAAATCGTCAATTTTAATAAAAAGAATTTTTTAATTTATGGCTTTGAAAAATAATATTTTCTAACCAATTTTTACATCCAAAAATTATAAAAAAATGATGATTTAAACAAAAAATCATCAATAATAAATAAGGATTTATAGATATTTTTTAAGTCAATTTAGTATCTCAGAATATCATTTAACTTTATGATTTGGTTTACCTGTAAGCAAGATACTATGATTTTCATTTTTAAAAATAATAAGTTTAGATTCAATGTTCTTATACTTTAATCCATTGTACATTTGAACAGATTCATTTAGATTACATCTATAATCAAGTTCTGGATGTAAAAATAGTGTTGGTGTACTAACTTTATTCAAGTAGTTTATTGGAGAATGAAAATCTACCTTATCTTTATTTTCAAAAGGTGTAGATCCACATATTTTATAAACTAAGCCCTTACCTATATCACTTGTAAAAAATGTTGATCTTAAATCTGATATTCCTTTACATGATATTGCAGCTTTAAAGATATCGGTATGACCTATTATTCAATTCACTAAATAACCACCATATGAGTTACCAATCACTGCAATTTTATTTTCTAAAATATTATCATTAAATTTGCTAATAAATCAGTTAACAAAGTCCATTATGTCAATATAGTCTAATACTCCAAACTTCCCAGAGATATTTGAAAAAATATCACCCTTACCATCGCTTCCTCTAGGATTACAATAAATCACAAAATAACCATTAGAAGCTAATAATTGAGCTTCATAATATAATTGATTACTATAAATAATTTTTGGTCCACCATGAATTAATAAAACAACAGGATATTTTTCCTTTTTATCAAAATTTGAAGGATAAACAACAAACCCCTCAAGTTTATTATTTTCTATTTCCTTATAACAAAAAACATTAACATCACAGAAGTTAGTATTATCAGAATAATCTTTATTAAATGTTGTTAAACATGATGATAAATCTTTATTAACTAAATAAAGTTCTTGTGGTTTATTACTTGTTAATAAGTTAATAATAAATTTATTTTCTTCTATTATTTCAAGATCAATAATATTCCCATTATTATTGCTATCGAATATTTTCATTATCTCTCCTGATTTGTTAACCTTATAAATATTGTTTGCATAATCTTCAGTAGTACATAAATACAATTGATTATTAAAAACTTTAGGAACAAATTTCTGATTATATGTTAAATCACTTGAAATAGTATTGTCATAAGATAAATCAAGTTTATTAATACTTATTCATTCTATATTTTTAGTATTAATATGGAATAACTTACCATTAATATTTTTATTTAATGTTGAGTAATTTTGCACACAACAAATAACATCTGTATCATCAACTAAATTAGCAAATTGCACTCTATAATCTTTATCTATAATAAGAGACTTAATATCATCTCTTTCATTATCAAATAAATATAGTCCATTATTTGTAATAAGACTATCATTAAAAGAACTTGTTATAAAAAGTATTTTGTTATTGTAAACTGTATAATCAGAACAAAATTGTTCTTTCTTATTTAAACACTTATATCTATCTTCTTCTTTGTAGTATAGATACAAGTGAATGTATATATCATTTGTATAACCCAAACCATTTATGTTAACTGGGGTTTTATTTATTAAATAGTAATCATTGTTTTGGTTATTTATAAAATTAATTTTTTCTTTTTCAGGACTTCTTATATCATTAATTATTTTTTTAAAAGGGTTAGTAACAACCTTAAAAATATAAGTGTTATCTTTTAACTTATCAACAGAAATAATATTTAATTTAACATTGAAAAAATATCTTGGTTCACCATGATTTATATTTATTTTATAAATAGAACTTCAGGTTTCTCCTCTATCAATCAATGCAAGTATTTCCTTATTTCTATATGTTCCATCAAAAATAATTTCATCATCACTATCCCAACAAAAATCACTAATCTTTCCATCAAATGTTAGCTGATTTATTTTGTTAGAATCAAGATCCATTAGAAAAAGATTACTATCATATTTATTTTCATTTTTATTTGCTTCGCTAACAATAAAAGCTAAATGCGATTTTGTTCCATTTAACTTCATTTTAGAAATAAACTTATGTTTAAAAATATCATTTAAATTTACATTTTGTTTCATAGACTATAATATTACCCTAAGAAATTATAAA
>CASDXH010000010.1 GCA_949285105.1 uncultured Mycoplasma sp.
AAATAATATGCCAAGAAAAATGTTTGGTTATAAAACAGCTTATCAAATGTACCAAGAAAATATTTAAAATAAAAAAACTCTCAACTTATATTTTAAAGTTGAGAGTTTAATGTAACATTAAAGTGTTGCACTTCACATGTCAGTTAGGGAAAAAGCCTTGTGCTTTTTATTTTTTATTTTATTTATAAATTTTTATTTTGTAATATAATCAATAATTAAAAAATAAATGTATTCGATGAGTAACTGGTAGTGTAGCAATTTTTGGAGAAACTCATTTTTAGGTTATCTTTTAAATCGCTTGATAACAACTATTTTATCTCACATAATCCATCTGGAAATAATATAGTTAGTTGATTTAATATTTGATGTCAGTTGTCAATAGCTCTTGAATCATAATCTTCTTAGATGTTTACTAAACACATGTAAATTATTTTTATAACAATTGGGTGTTTGTAAAAGCATCTTTTGTTTTTGTAATCTTTCCGATATTTCTATTTAGATTTTCTATTGTGTTTGTTGTGTAGATCATTTTTCTAATTTCTGTTTGATAGTTAAAAAATGTTACTAATTCATCAAAATTATTTTTTCATGATTTGATAGCATATGGATATTTTTCTCCACAAGATTTTTCAAAATAATCAAGTGCTTTAAGAGCAGCATCATAGCTTGGTTATTTATAAATTTTTTTCATATCACTTGTGAATGACGCAACATCTTTTGAAGATACATGTTTTATAGAATTTCTTATTTGATGGATAAGGTATTTTGAATTTGAACATTTGGAAATGCAGCTTTTAAAGCTTATGATATTCCCTTCAAATTATCACAAGAAGTTGGCAAAACATCTTTTACACATCTTGTTTTAAGTTCATCAAAAATCATTAATCATTGTTTAGATGATTTAGATTCAGCTATCCAAAAGCCCAAAATCTCTTTTTCCCTCAATATTAACACCAATTATTAAATGAACTGATTTTTCTTTGTAGACAGAATCCTCTCTAATTTTGAATCTGATCCCGTCTATGTACATAATTGGATAAACAGACTCTAACGGTCTTTGTTGTTGCATTACAATTTCTGAAATTATTTTATCTGTAATTCTAGAAATTGTGTCTTTGTCTAAATCACAATAAAACATTTGATATATTGTTTCCTGAATGTCTCTAGTAGACATTCCTTATTAAATATAAAAAAAGTATTTGATCTTCAATTCTTGATATATTTCTTTCATGTTTTTTAACAATCTTTGGTTCAAATGTTGATAGTTGTTCTCTTGAAACTTTAATATCAATTTTTCCGTTATCAGTTGATATTATTTTCTTAGTTTTTCCTTTTCTATAATTGTTAGAAACATCTCTAGAATTTTGATTGTGTTTTTGATAACCCATATGTTCATCAAATTCAGCATCTAAAGTAGATTCAATAAAATGTTTTTTAATCTTACCAATTAGTTTGTTTAAATCTAACATTTGTCTTTGTTTTCTTGTTTTTTTGACATAACTTGCTCCTAAAATTTATTTCAAACTTTTTTCTAAGAATAAGTTTCTCCAAAAAATGAGACAGTACCAATTTTCATATACTTGTATATTTGCTTTATCTTTATCAATAGGATTAATATTATTAGTTATCATTATCTCTGTATTGCAATATAGAGTTTATAGTCTATCTAACATATTTATTTCTTTAGTAATTAATTTACTCCATATATTTATGGTGTTGTTTTCATTATTCTTAATATTGTTTTCAAACTTCTTGGTAATCTTAATTCTTTTCAAAAGAGCTAATTTGAAAAAGACGATTACAAATTAGATGTGCCCTGCATATCTTTTTTCTTTATTTTTAGCACTCTCATTTACAAAGTGCTAAAATAGTGTTATATTATTCTTACCAGGAGGTATTGAAAATGAATAGAATAAACGAATTAAAAATTAAAGAAAGAAAATTACACAACCAACTTGTAAACTTGGTTACATCAAATGATATTAATGATGAATCAATTAAAACTATTAACCAAATTAAAACTGAACTACAAACTATAGCTAATGAAATTAAAGATATAGAACATTCTAAAAATAATTGAGAATGTTTCCATATGTATAAATCAGTTAATGGGAAGGTTGAAGAAGTTTTTAAAATAAATGATAAAGAAGTAAATAAAGAAGAATATTTAGAATTCATAAATAAAAATAACGAAGAAAGATCAATAAAAAGATTATTAACTGAAGATTTATTAAAAACAATTTTTTCACCAATCTTTTTAATTTAAGATAATGCAGATATAGAATTAATTTCTATATCTGCATTTTATTATTTGAATCTTGAATCATTAAAATAAAAAATTATTTTAATATTGACATCACAATGGTTTATAAAGCTTAAATTAAATATCTATTTATTTGAATAATCTAAATTGACATAGTCAATTCTAAATTTTAAAATAAGGGTAAAGAATTGCCTTTTGTGGAGTAATAAATATATGCGATACAAGAAAATCTTTTTGTCACTTTCTATAATATTTCCTTTCTTTGGTGTAACTTCTAGCTTGTTATCTTGCGCAAGTTTGTCTTCAAATATCGAACAATCAAAACCAGATGGTGGAGAAAATAAACCAAATATTGAAGGTGATCATCAAATAAGTTTTGAAACTTATAGTGAACAAGAAAAGATTTTCTTTGGAGAAAAAAGTATTCCAAATAAAAATGAAATTTATACTTTTGATAAACAACTAAAAGATTTTAAAACTAAATTAGATGTTATGGATCAAACAAGTGTTGAAAAATTTTATACTGAAGTAAATTCAATACTAAGACAATCTTTTAATGAGAGAGTTTATATTATTAAAAATATTAAAGATAAAGTTTTAAATGATCAAATTTCTTTCCAGGATGCTTTTAATGAGTTTAATCAATATGTTTTAGATAAAAGGTTTATTGCATCGGATTGAATTCAAATAATGAACATCTCAAAAGAAAGATTTATAGCTGAAGCAAGACATACTCAAAGTTCGAGCGAAAAAAGCATTGGAGACCATGCTTCAGTAATAGAAAATATATGAATTAAAAATGATGAAATTATCAATAAAGATTATTTAAAACTTGCAGATTTTTTAAATACTTTTGGATTTATTGATTTAATTTATAAATATCAATATGAACTAGCTATATATCCTTTTTTATATGAAAAACAATTTAACCAAATTTATGGTAACTATTTAGAATCATTAGATTCTAAAAACCAATATGATAATGACCCAATTGTAATTTTCTATAGAACATATAAAGAGATTAGTTTAATTAATGATTGTTTGAATTGATATGGTATTAGTCCAACTACTAGCAACTCTTTTTGATACAACTGAATATTGAGTGTTAAACATATATTAGATGAGTCATATGAAAAATATGCAGTAAAACTTAATGGAGATTTTATGTCATGAAAACCTGGTGATTGAGATAGAGTTGTAGATAAAAGAATTAATGAAAATGAAATTAAAAATTATTTACCTAGTGAAATAAAAAAACAAGGGCAAAATGCAGTAGATAAATACATTAAAGAATTAATTCATATAATTGAAGGAACGGTTGGTGACATGAGTGATGAAAAAAGATTAATGATGCTTAATGATGTATTTAAAAAAATATGTTTTGCAATTGAATTCAATGCTTATAAAAGTAATTTTTTCTTACAAAAATATATTTTTTCAACAGATATAAAACTAAAAAATGTTTTTAACAATTCATTATTTAATGTTGATATGAGCATTAAACAAACTAATGAAATATTAAATTCTAATCTTGACGACGAAAAGATTAGAGCTTTATTCTTTATGGGTGAAAAACCTGCTAATGGTTCAAGTGTGTTAACTGAAGAAGAAGTGATAAAAAATCTTGAATACCTTGAAAATGAATATCAAGTGCAATCTAAAGCATCAAACATGCATAAAATTTATTTAGCAAATAAATATATAAGAGAATTTGACTTGTTCAAAGAAATTTATTTTGAATTATCTATATTCCCATATTTATTTGAAAGAGTTGTAGGTTATAAATATGCTGGCTGATTTCAAGGATCAAATGTTTCTAATAGTAAATGAAGTTATTTATATAAAGATTATTTAATGGAAAAATATCTTTTATATAGAGATTGAAATATTTACTATAACAAATACAAATACAAAGCTAAAACAGATAGAGTAAAATATTTTGAAAAATCTACACTTGAATCAAATTGATACAATTGATTTTTAGAAGTTGATTTTAAATACCATTTCTATACATTCACTGGATTGGTTCCAGAGAAATAATTTATATTTAATTATTAAAAAATTAGCAAATTAAATAAATAAGTATTTTTCAAACTTTTGTTGTATCATTTTAATGTAGTTACTGCAATAAGTAATAGGGAGACCTATTACTTATTGTTTTTATTAGGAGAAAATAAAATGAACATGTCAAAAATTTTTACACTTGTAGAAGATGTAGCTAAAAGTAAATCAATTGATAAAGACAGAGTTATTGATGTTTTTAAATACGCTTTAGAAAAAGCTTACTTAAAAGAATACCCAGACTCTAATGTTGAAGTTATTATTGATGACTCTGAAGGACTTTTAGAATTATATGAGTTAAAAACAGTTGTTGATAAAAATGAAGATGATATTGATGATGATATTGAAATTCATTTAGAAGAAGCTAAAAAGCATAATCCAAAGATAAATCTAAATGATATTTATAAACAAAAAATTAACATTGAGGATTTTGAAAGAAGAGTTGCAACACACGTTTTAAGTATTTTCCAACAAAAAATGAATGAAATAACAAACGTTCAAATATTTGAAAAGTTTAAAGATGATGTTGGCAAAGTTGTTTCAAGAGAAGTAGACAAGGTTGAAAAGAAATATGTTGAAGTAAAAATGGAAGACTCTATTATGGGGGTTTTACCACCATCAGAACAAATTCCAAATGAAGATATAAAAGCAGGAAAAAAATATGCTTTCCTTATTAAAAATGTTAAAGAACAATCTAAAGGATGACCAATTGTTCTTTCAAGAACAGATAATAAATTATTAGAATTCCTATTAAAAACTAATGTTCCAGAAATTGATGATGGAACTATAGAAATAAAAGCTATAGCAAGAGTTCCTGGAAACAAAGCTAAAGTTGCTATTATGACTAATAACCCAAATGTAGATGCAATTGGTACTTGTGTTGGAAACAAAGGTGAAAGAATTAAAAATATTTCTAAAGAATTAAACAACGAAAAAATAGATGTATTTTTATATGATGAAAATCCAAAACAACTATTAATAAATGCAACAAGTCCTGAACAAATTATTGGTTTAGAAATAACTAATGATGAAGATGATCCGGAAGTTAAATATGTAACTATTGTTTGTAAAGATGATGAAGACTTGGCAAAAATGATTGGTAAGATGGGCGTAAATGTTAAATTGCTATCAATGTTAACAAAATGAAATATTGATATAGTAACTCAAGCAGTTGCAATTGAAGACAAAATTGAATATGAAGATGTTTCTGCATTATTGCCACAAAAAAATACAAGAAGAGCAAATACATCAAATAATACACATAATAAATGAAACCAAAGAAACAAATCTAATATGAACAATTTATATGCATCAGATTCAATGAATGATACAAGTTATGATGATAATTGAAATTCATCAAATAGCATAATTGATTCACTGACTGATGAAGATGTTGAAAAACTTTTAAACTCTAATGACATTTCAAAAAAGAAAAAGAAAAAAGTTGAAATGGATGAAGAGGATGAAGTTGTATTCATTAGTAAAAAAGATATCGATAATGAGAGTTCATTTACTAATGAAGAAACTTATACAGCTCAAGAAGAAGTTGAAGACACTAAATCAAATGATGATAATCATTCTCAATTAAATACTTCTAAAGAAAAAGAAAAAGAAACAAAAAATGACAGTACTACCACTCAAAGCATTGATGATTTTTTTGATGAACCAGATACAAAAGAAAAATATGAAGGTGTAAAACACAGTGTAAAAAATTCTAAAAAACCTAAAAAAGAAAAAGTTAACATCTTTGATGAATTTGATGTTTCAGAAGATGATTATGATGATTCAGCTGAAGCAATTGATATTGATGATTTAGACTACGATGATCTAGATTAATGAATAAAAAAGATGATAAGCAAATTTTTAGAAAATGTGTTTTATCAAGAAAAACTTTTGATAGAAATGAATTAATAAAAATTACATATGTAAAATCAAGTAACAAAGTTTATGTTGACTTAAAAAACAAATATAAAGGAAGTTCTATTTACTTTCATGTTGATAAGATAAAAGAAGTAGGGGTCCAAAATATAGTTAAGATAGTTAACAAGAAATTTAAAGTTTTAATTAATGATGATGAACTTGACATTTTAAAAGAATTATTTAAATAGTGAGGTAAAACATGAAAAAGAACGGTAATAACAAAAATAACAAAAAAGATAATAGAAAAAGTTTCGATTTAAAATCTCAATTTAAAAAAGTTGAAACAGGTATACAAGATGGAGTGTTTGTTTATGTTGAACCGCTTTCAATTAGTGAGTTTGCTTCAAAACTAAACAAACCATCATCAGAAATTATTAAGTTTTTATTCCTTAAATCTGTTGCTTGTAATTTAAATACAATCTTAACAGAAGAACAAATGGGTGAAATTTGTCTTGAATTTGGTTATGACTTTAGAAAAGAAATTCAAATTAATGAGGACAATTTCTTTGAACAAATAGTTATTAAAGATGATGAAAAAGATCTTGAAAAAAGACCTCCTATAATTACTATTATGGGCCATGTTGATCATGGTAAAACAACTCTTTTAGACACTATAAGAAAAACTAATGTGGCTTCAAATGAGGCTGGTGGGATTACACAAAATATTGGTGCTTATCAAGTAAATTGAAAAAATAATGTAATTACTTTTTTTGATACTCCAGGTCATGAGGCATTCTCTTCTATGAGAGCTAGAGGTGCTGATTTAACTGATATTGTTATTTTAGTTGTTGCAGCAGATGATGGTTTAAAACCTCAGACAGAAGAGGCGATAGATCATGCAAAATATGCTAAAGTTCCAATCATTGTTTTTATTAATAAAATGGATAAACCAAATCCAAATGTGGAAAAGGTTTTATCACAATTAGCTGATAAAGGTGTTATGTGTGAAGAATGAGGGGGAAACTCAATTGTTGTAAAGGGTTCAGCACTAAACAATCAAGGGATTGATGAACTACTTGAAGCAATTATCTTAACATCAGAAATGATGGACCTTAAAGCTAATAAAAAACGTCTTGCAAATGGTGTAACAATTGAAGCTTTTGTTGATAAAGGTTTAGGTCCTGTGGCAAACATCTTAGTTCAAAGTGGAACACTACAAGTTGGTGATTACATTTTAGTTGGTGAATGCTGAGGGAAAATTAGAAAAATGCTTGATTCTCATAATAGAGAACTTAAAGAAGCTGGCCCTTCAGTACCAGTAAAAATTAGTGGTTTAAATGGAGCACCAAATGCTGGTGATAAATGAATTGTAACTAAAGATGAAAAACTTATTAAGGACTTAGCTTCTAAAATTTCAGCAAATACTACTAAAAGAAAACTTGCTGCTTTAAATCAACCAACATCATTAAAAAAAGATGAATCTGGTGAAATTAAAGAATTGAATGTAATATTAAAAGCAGATGTACAAGGTTCTGTTGAAGCCCTAAAAGCAACTTTAAGTGATATAGATGTTGAAGGGGCAAAAATTAATATTATTAGATCTTCAGTTGGTGCAATCTCTGAATCAGATGTTAATTTAGCAAAAACAGCAAAAGCAAAATTATTTTCATTTAACATGAAACCAAACTCACAAGTTATAGAGTTTGCAAATTCAATGGATGTTGAAATTAAAGTATTTAATATTATTTATGAAGTAAAAAATGAAGTTGAAAAAATGTTAAAGGGAACTCTTGATCCAGTGTATGAGGAAGTAGAAGTGGGCCAAGTTGAAATAAAACAACTATGAACTCATTCATCAATAGGAACTATTGCTGGATGTAGAGTAACAAGTGGTGAAATAATTAGAAACGGATTGGTAAGACTTATTAGAAACAAAGAAGTCATTATTGAAAATAAAAAAATTTCATCACTAAAACATGGTAAAGAATCTATATCATCAGCAAGCGCTGGTAAAGAATGTGGTTTTACTGTAGATGACTTTAATTCATTTGAAGTTGGAGATATTGTTACAATATATAAAATGGTAGAAAAAACTCATGAATAGTAAAACAATAAAAAAAGAAAGACTTGAATCACAAATTAAAGAAATCATAAACGAAACTATAGTAAAAGAAATTTATGATGACTTAATTAAAAAGGCAACTATTGTTGATGTAAGATTAACAAATGATAAAAGTATTGCTAAAATATATATAAGTTGCTACCCTAAAGAAAAAACTGACATGGTTCTAAAAAAGATAACATCAGCAACTGGTTTCTTTAGAAAAATGTTATCCATGGAATTAACACTTAGAAAAGTTCCAAACCTTATATTTGTAAAAGATAATGCTTCAGAAAATTATGAGATAATAGAAGACATATTAAAGAAAATTAAGGAGCAATAAATGAAGGAAAACAAAAATAATAATCTTGGTAATGCTCCTAGAGCAAATCAGAATAGCAATTATGAAGAAAACAATGTCAATGAAACTAATGAAGTAAACAACTCTTATGATGTTCCAAACGATTATGTTTCAACTGATGCTAATAGTACTTTCTTTGAAAAGTTTGAAAAAACTAAAAAAGATTTTTTAAAAGAAAAAAGACAAAAAGACTTTTTAGCTAAAAGGTCTTTATCATCAAAATCAAAAGCAAAAGGTCTTGATAACAAATTAAGAGACGATAAGTTTGCAAAAGATGCTTGAATATCTTTTATTGTTATAGGTTTATTTTTATTTGCTTATGCTTGTGTTGTAATTGGTTTTTTAGCTACTCAGTTTAATGGCTCAACATCAAACAAGTGAGCATATATAGATTTATATTCTGATATGAATAAAACAACTATTATTTTTTCAGGGATAATAGCATGTTTAATTCCAATCCCTTATATTTATTTGTTGGCCTCATGGTTTGTTGGAATAAACAATGTACATAGAAGTAAATCATTTTTCATAGTTAATATGTCATTTATAGGAATAGCAATTTTATTGTTTATATGTGTACTACCAATGTCATCAATAATTTTTGCAGGCGTAAATAACTTTACACCAATAGCTTCTTAAAATACTCTTTGCTACCAAAGGGTATTTTTTTATCTATTTGTTCAATACTATTTGTTAATAAGTCATACTATTTTTTGTTTATAATTGAATGGATATATTTTGGAGCTAGTTTATGGCAAAAGTAAATATAAATAAAAAAAATAAAGCAAATAAGAAAAATGAACTTGCTAATCAAAAAAAATCTAAAGAAGGTATTGAATTAAAAAGACAGCAAGAAGAAAAAGCTCAAAAAGAAATAATTGAAAAAACAAATAAGATAATTTATGAATTAAAAGCTGAGTTAAACAAAAAGACTTTATTTAAAAAAAAGGATAAGCAAATAATAAATAATCAAATTAATGAATTACAAAACTATTTAGATAATAATGAATTTGGTGTCTTAAAAACTAAAATAGAAGAACTTGAAAGAATTGTTTCTCAAGAACAAAAAGAACTTGAGGAAATAAATAAAAAAAAGACTAAAGAAAAAAAAGAGAAATTAAGTGTAAGAATTAGAAATTTCTTTAAAGAAGCAAGATACCCAACTTATTCTAGAATTAAAAAGATTATTGAAAATGAAGATAGAACTATTAATTCTTCTTTTGGAAAAATAAATATGAAAGCACTAAAAATAGTTGGTGTAATTTTATTAGATTTATTATTGATTGGTGTTGCTGTTGTAGGCTTACTTTTACTTCTAGGAATTATTAATTATTCTATATCATCAGATAGCTCTAGAATTTTTCCAATAATGCTATTAGCAGTTCCTGTAGGATTGCTATTTGCTGTTTAGTTGGAGATTAATATGATAACTTGAAAAGATATTAAAAATAAATTTGATTATCCAATAGTAAATGAAGGGGAAGTTAAACCAATTGTTTCTCAAAGAGTAACAAGAACGGGTTTGGAGTTTGCAGGATTTTTTTCTCATACTGATATCAAAGCAATTGTTTTATGGGGAAAAGAAGAATTCAATTATTTAGAGCAATATGATAACAATATAGTTACAGAAAAACTTGAAAGAATTTTTAAATTAAAACCATCTCTAATCGTATTATCAAGATCTTTCAAACCTTTTCCGATTTTGATTGAACTATCTAAAAAATATAATGTTACTGTAATGGCTACAAATTCATCTTCATCTGAAATTAATACACTTATTAATATATTCTTAGCTGAAGCTTTAAGTGAAATAGTTACTTTGCATGGTAATCTTTTAGAAATATATGGAAAAGGTGTTTTAATAATTGGTGATTCTGGTATTGGTAAATCAGAAACAACAACTGAGCTAATCAAAAAAGGACATATGTTTATTTCTGATGATGCAGTTGATTGTCGTAAAGTTTTTCATAAATTAATTGGTTCCCCTCCAAAATTCTCTAAGGGTTTTATGGAAGTTAGAGGTCTTGGAATAATTAATGTTGAAAGATTATTTGGAATTGAAAAAGTAAAACCAAACTCTGAAATCAATATTGTCATTGAATTAGTTGAATTCAAACGTGGAGTTCATAATGTTGAAAGACTTGGAGTAGATTTACAATATAAAGAAATTTTAGGAATTAAACTACCATATTATTTAATACCGGTTACTAGTGGTAAAAAGATTTCTGATTTAATTGAAGTTATTGTTGCTAATTTTAAATTAATTGAATCAGGATATATATCTTTTAAAGATTTTGATGAAAAATCAAAATCAGATAATTAATGTTATATTTATCTTATACCTATATTTTTAAAGGGAGGTCATAATGAAATGAAATTTATCTAATGTATCATTGTCTGTTTTAAATGCATTAAATCCCATTGCTTTTAAACTTGGAACTTTAGAAGTTAGATGATATGGAATTTTTATTTTCATTGGTTTTGTTTTAGCTATTATTTTTGCATGTATTAAATTAGCTAAATGATACAAAGTATCATATGATCCTTTCTTTTATTTTATTTTTATAGGTGTTCCAGTTTCTATTCTTGGAGCAAGGCTTTGAAGTTTTATAATTGGTGATGCACAAGTCCAACCTGGAAGCAATTTCTTTATTGATTATTGAAATTTTCAAGGTGGTGGTCTTGCAATCCAAGGTGGGGTAATATTTACATTATTAGCTGCTTGTATATGATTCCCATATATATTAAGAAAACCAAAATATAATGTGAAAACAAAATTTAATAATAATGTCTATGTAAGACAAGTATCTATGTGAGTTTATGCAGATGCAATTATTCCATGTATTCTTGTTGGGCAAATAATTGGTCGTTGAGGTAATTTTTTCAATCAAGAAGTTTATGGTGCAATAGTAATTAATCCAGAGGTTTCATTTGCTTGATTAAAAACATTGATGCCAGCTGTTTATGACAACATGTTTATTAATGGTTCATTTCGTCAACCATTATTCTTATATGAATCATTTGCAAACTTTTGAGTATTTTTAATTTTGTATGTTGGTTTAGAGTTTGTTAAGTTTAGAAAAGCTGGTGATCTTGGTATTTTATATTTTGTCTTTTATGGTATTGTTAGACTTATTATGGAACCATTTAGGGATAATGATTTTGAATTTGTTGCAACAATTGTTACATCAGTTTTATTTATAGTAATTGGAATAACTTTATTAGTTTTAAATCATCTAGTTATTTCTAAAAATAGAAAAACAAAAGTTTGATTTATGCTTTGAGTAAAAACAAAATATTATTTAAACTTTAATAATTGAAGACAAGTTAGAAATAATAATCTATCTAATAGCAATACAAACAAAAAAGAAATTAATAAACCAAAAACTTATGGATTTATAAAACCACCAGTATTTACTAGAACTGAAGAAGAAATGTTGTTTTATAACAATCATTAATTTAAGGAGAATTTATGAGAGTTGACACTAACTATATTAACAATCCACATTTTTATGATCTGATCATAATTGGTAGTGGACCAGCAGGGCTTACTGCTGCAATTTATGGACAAAGAGCAAATTTAAAAACTGCATTTATTGAAAAAGATACTCCTGGTGGTAAGGTTGTTAAAACAGGTTTTGTAGAAAACTATCCTGGATTTGAAAAAATAAATGGACCAGATTTAGCTATGAATTTTTTTAAACAAGCCACAAGTCTTGGTTCTAAATTTATTTATGGTGAAGTTATTAACATTTTTAAAGTTAACAATATCTTTCATGTTACTACTAGTGATAACATGGTTAGGTATTCAAAGGCTGTCATTATAGCAAGTGGAATGAGTGAAAAAAAGCTTGGTGTTGAAGGTGAAACTAAATACTATGGTAGAGGTGTATCTTATTGCGCTGTATGTGATGCTGCTTTATATAAAAATAAAACTGTCGCTGTAATTGGTGGTGGAAATACTGCTCTTGAAGAATCTTTGTTTTTAGCAGATATTGTAGGAAAAGTTTATTTGATCCACAGAAGACAAGGTTTTAGAGCTGATGAGTCTGTTGTAGAAAGAGTAAAAAATAATAAAAAGATAGAATTAATTCTTGATACAATTCCAACCGAATTTATAGGTGATGGTAAAAAAATAAATTCTATCAAAATTAAAAATGTCTTAACAAATGAAGAATCAGTAAAAGAAGTTGATTGTATTTTTCCTTTTATTGGATTTATCCCTGTTAATAATTTTTTTGGTAAGTTAGAAATAAAAAACGAAAATGGTTTCATTATTGTAGATGAAAACATGCAAACAAATGTTGAAGGTTTATTTTGTGCTGGTGATATTTTATCTAAACATGTAAGACAAATATCAACTGCTGTTTCTGATGGTACAATAGCTGCTTTATCAGCTAAAAAATTTATTGAAGAAAAATTTGAATAGGAGATTGTTGTGAGAAATACAAAACTTGAAAAGAGTGCCAAAGGAGATATTAATCAATTACTGAAAAAAAGTGATGACAAAAAATCTCTTTCTAAAGCAGTTGATTTTCTAAAGTCTAAAAAAATAAACTATTCAGATATTGATGTAAATAAAACTTTGTACTGTAATTCTAGACCAATAAAAGCTGATGTAGTTTGTTATCTTAAATCTTCTAGTCACATATTAGAAAACGTGTGACTTATTGTAGATACAAAAAAATATAGTCAAGAAAATGAAAGTCTTTTAAAGATGTCTAGATTTTATTTTTCAGAAATTGATGATCTTCAAATGGTTCTATTTACAAATTATGATAAACCTATTTTGTTTTTTAAAAAATATATTAATGGCACTTATAGAATATGTAAGACCATTAAAGTTCCAAATTTTTATGAGTAAATACCTATCAATCAATTGATAGATTTTTTATTATTGAGGTACTGTCTTAATTTTTGGAGAAACTCATTCTTAGAAAAAAAGTTTAAAATAAATTTTTAATCTTGTATATAAATATATTACAAATACATAAACCACTTAACTGTTATTGTAAAATGATTTATTAATTTTTATTATTTAAAAGAAATTTAATAATTCTTCATAACTATATTTTTTTCTTTTGACTTTTAAGTTTTCTTTATAATGATGAATTGCTGTTTAAATTCATTTTGACTTTATTTTATTGAACTAAAAATCATTTTTTTGTTAGAATGATTATGTCTTATAAGATACCGATATTAGTTAATGTATTTTTGATCACTATATATTAACTATCCCAGAGTGTGGCGGAATATAAATTACACTATTTAATTTGCGCAATGGCCTTAAAAAACTTCCTTTTGATCGGGAGGTTTTTTATTTTAATTTTGGAAAGATTTTTCATTAATTTATAAAACTAATATCTATTAACATTCTTTTAAATAAAGAGAATATGTTACTAAATAAAAAACCCATAACAGTTTTGTTATGGGTATAATTATTAATTTTTGGGGGAATAAAAAAAACAGAGTGATGAATTCTGTTTTTTATTTGTTTCATGTATTTATAAATAGATAAAATAAGTGAAAGGGAGATGGTCTATGGATGCAAAATATGAAAATTAATTTTAATATAATATTATGTTATACAAAATGTGTTATTTCATTTTGACAAACTATGAGTTTGCCAGATTTTAACAAATAAGACCTACATGAAACATTATTATTATATGTCATTTTTTTGTTTTTTCACATATTTTTTAAAAAAATTTTAAATATTTTTAAAATTGGTAATTTAATTCTTTTATTTTAGATTGTTAATTTAACCCTTTATAAAAGATTTATTAACACATTATATATCTAAAATATGAATAATAAGTGTGTTTGTTACATTGTTTTAGCAAATAAAAGAAAATTATAAAAACCATGTTTTTATTAATATTTAGAAAGTCTGCTATTAACACATGGGTTTTATAATTAGTAATAAGTTATCTTCCAACTTCTTTTCAATCTTCTTCTTTATGGAATGGTTTGTCTTTGTTTATTCTGTCATAATAAAACTTATTATTATTGTGATCTATTTCATGTTGTAAACATATTGACAATAAACCAGAAGCTCTTATATTAATTGTTTCATTTGTAAATAAGTCAATTGCTTCAACAACTACAATTTCATTTCTAATAGAAAAACCCTTCACATCTTTATCTACAGAAAGACAACCTTCACCACCTGGTAAAAAGGCTTTATTTAAAGATTGTTTAATTATTCTTGGGTTTGCTAATAAATATTTGTGTTCTATTTCATCTTCATCAAGATGAATATAAATAATTTGTTTTGGATATCCTAATTGAATAGCAGCTATTCCAATTCCTGGTCTAATCTTATATTGTTTGTAAGTTCCATCATATGAAGAATCTATGTAACTTATCATCTTTGAAATAATTTCGTTATCTTGTTTTGATAATGGAAATTCAACTTGTTTTATTTCTTGTTTCATAATAGGATTGTCATCAAAAACAAGTCATTGAGATTTAGGGATTATTTTTTTAAACATTTTATATACCTTGTTAAAGTTTCTTATACAATTAATAATATTAAAACAAAGAATGGAGCTTTTGTGAACAAAAAAGGATTATTAATAATAATTAGTGGCCCAAGTGGTGTTGGAAAAAAAACAATAATAGATCAGTTTATTAATGATACTGAATTAAATTTATCATATAGTGTTTCAATGACAACCCGAGAACCAAGAGAAGGTGAGGTTAATGGGGTTGATTACTTCTTTGTTTCAGACGAAGAATTCACAAAAGCTATTGAAAACAACGAATTATTAGAATGAGCTGAGTTTGCTAAAAACAAATATGGAACTCCGCTTAAAAAAGTTTATGAAAAAATAGAACAAGGTAAAAATGTTATTTTAGAAATTGAAGTTAAAGGTGCAACTGATGTAATTAAAAAAATAAAAAGGGAAGACTTTGTTTCAATTTTTATTATTCCGCCATCAATTAAAGAATTAAAAAGAAGATTAAAGAAAAGAGATACTGAAGATAGAAAAAAAATTAAGATGAGAATCAAGAGAGCAAAAGAAGAAATTAAAATGACAAAAGATTATGATCATGTTGTTTTAAACGACGATGCTACAAGAGCTGCTATTGAAATGAAAAAAATTATACTGGGTGACATTTATAGAGTTAATAAGGAAAAATAATGACTAATAATGATGTAAAAGAAAGTAATGTTATTTCAATATATTCTTTAACATTACAAGAACTTAAAGATAATTTAATAGCAAATGGATTTAAATCATATGTTGCAGAGCAAATCTATGATTGAATCTATAAAAAAGATGTTGATGATTTTGAAAAAATGACAAACTTATCAAAGCAGACTATTTCTTTTCTAAAGCAAAATTACTTTTTTGACGTTATTAAAATTAATACAATTCAAGAAGATAAAGATGGTACTGTAAAGTTTTTGTTGGAACTTTGTGACAATAATTTAATTGAAGTTGTGTTAATGTCGTTTGACTATGGCTATAGTGTTTGTGTTACTTCACAAGTTGGTTGTAATATGGGATGTAAGTTTTGTGCATCTGGTTTAATAAAAAAAGTAAGAAATATAACTACTGGTGAATTCATTAAACAATTTTTATTAGCAAAGCAATATTTATACAAAACTAAAAAAGAAAATTTATCACATATGGTTGTTATGGGAATTGGTGAACCATTTGATAACTTTAATAACTTAGTTCAATTCATGAAAGTTATTAAAGAACAAAAAGGACTTGGAATTGGTGGAAGAAAAATTACTGTTTCAACTTGTGGTTTAGTTCACAAAATTAAAGAATGAGCTGATTTAAATAACCAAGTTAATTTAGCGATTTCTTTACATGGTTCAAACAATGAAATAAGAAGTAAAATAATGCCAATCAATGGTTCTTTTAATATAGAAAAATTACTAGAAGCTATTGATTACTACTTAGAAAAAACAAACAGAAGAGTCACAATAGAATACATCATGATAAAAGATCTAAATGATAAAAAAGAACATGCCTATGAACTTATAGAAATGTTTAAAAATAGATTGGTTTATATAAACCTTATTCCATATAATCCTGTGTTTGAAAACTCATATGCTCGAAGCGAGAAATGCAAGGAGTTTTATGATATATTAAAGAATAGTGGTATTACATGTACTATTAGACAAGAAAAAGGCTCATCAATTGATGCTGCTTGCGGACAATTAAGAAGTAAAAGACTTGGAGTGCTATAGGCTTATGAGAGTATCAAAAAATTTGAATGAAAAAAGAATTATCTTTAATAAATCCGATACAGGTTTTATTAGAAAAACAAATGAAGATTATGCTTGATCTGGTACTAATTCAGTACTTGATTCATTGCTAATTGTTTCAGATGGTGTTGGAAGTTATGAAGGAAGTGATAAAGCATCTGAAATTGTATCTAAAGTTTTTTCAAAAAGTTTTTTGTCACTAGAATACATTTCAATCGATGTTAAAAAGTGATTTGAAAAAAATATTTTAAGAGCCAAAATGATTATGAAAGAACACATTAAAGAAAATGGTAGACACATTAATATGGCTACTACATTAGTGTTAGCTTTAATAATTAAAAAAGAAGTTCATGTTTTTTGAATCGGTGACTCAAGAGCCTATCTAATAAATAAAAAAGAAGCAACTCAATTAACTGAAGACCATAACTTATTAAATCATTTATTAAATTTAAATTTATCTCATGATGAAATCATGAAATATAAAAAGCATTTACACAGTATTACTAATTCAATTTCAGCATCAACTGAATTAGCTCAAAAATATGATTATTTAAACATTCCATTAAAATCTAACAATTTCATTTTTTTAGCTTCTGATGGTTTTTATAACTTTTGTCAATTAAATAATTTATTTGACATTATTAGCGATGACACAAACAAAGAAGTTATAACTGATGAATTAGTTAGCAATGCTATAACAAATGGATCTAATGATAACATTTCTTTTTCTTACTTTGGTTTGTTAAAAGAAAATTAAATATAAATTGTTAACTAGAACATGAAAATGCAGTTATGTAAATGTCCTAGTTTCTTATATTTAAAACATTTCTTGTTATATAATATATGCAGTTTTTAAAAATGGCTTAGACTATTTTCTTATTATATTTTATAGTATGGATTGAGTATGATTTTTTTTCTAATAATATTTATTGTTATTTTAGTATTATGTTTTGCAGGTTATTTATTTTATTTTCTTTATAAGAAATTTTCTCTTAAACAAAAAAAGACTAAAAAAAATAAAAAATTTTTTTTATGAAAAAAGAAAAAAAATTATAACAGTGTAGATATAGATAACTATTTAACAAATGAAATATTAACAATAACTCAAGACGCCAAAATTCATCACGAAATAAATTTGGTAATACAGGAAAATTACTATTCTAATCCAAATGATTTATCCTCAAAATTAATTGAATGAAGCAATAACAATTTAATTGATTTTAGTGCTTTGTTTACAATATTAAATCTTTATAAAAATAAGCTTACATATAACATAGAACTTTGAATTACTTCTTTTGTTTTTTTTCAGATATTAAAAGAAATTAAAATATCAAAATGAAATTATAATTTTGAGACATTTAAATCTTTTGGAATTAAAAGAATGGATTATAAAAGTTATGACAATTTCCCAAAATATGGGAATGCTTTGTATTTTTATAATGAAGAGCATTTTATGTACTTTGGATGTTTCGATGTAAATGATTCAAAAATGCATTTGGTAATTAATGTAATTAAAAATTTGAATGTTCATTTTGTCCCTGAAATAATAAAAAAACTCAAAATTTTATCAAATCCCCTTTTGTCTATTTTCGGTAAAAAGGTTGATATTAACAATATTTATAATTACATTTCAGATACAATTTATAATTCGGTTATAAATGAAATTAATAGATACTATAAATTTATTTATGATAATTACAACAATAAATTTAGAAACCAAACATTTAATAATAATTATCAGCGCAATGAAAACAATCAAAGTTTTGAAAATAACAAAAGCAATGAGACACATAAACAAAACTATAACAATGAATTTGAATATGCTTCAATTGATGATTTAAAGGAAATGACTTTTGAAGAATCAATTTTGGTTTTAAATATTGAGTCCAAAAATCCTACTATGGATGAAGTAAAAAATGCTTATAAAAAAATGGCTAAAAAATTTCATCCAGATGTTTATAAAGAAGGGGATTCAAATAAAAAAATGGCAATCATTAATAAAGCATATGAAACATTGAAAGCCTCTTTTTAATTAATTTGGACTTTTTTATCTCTTAAAAATATCATTAATAAATGATATTATTTAAATAATCAAAATAAAATTTTGAAGTGGTTGAGTAGATGAAAGTATATGTAACAAAAATAAGTAAGAAAAACGAATTAGATATTGAAAAATTTAAGTACAAAGGTAGTGAATTAATTGTTTCGATGGCGATTTGATATCAACTTTTAGAACCAAGATATGTGATTAATAAACAAGCTTTTAAAAGTCTTTGATTCAGATATACTAATAGTTCTAAAGAAATATGTAGTAGAAAAGAAGAATTTGATCCAAGTGCTTTAATTGAATACCTAACCCCATGAAATGTTTATTATCTTGAATGCTTTTTAGAAAAAATATGAATCAACTTTAAATTTATTATTACCTTAGTTTAATATTGTAATTTTTAGTGTTTAATTAATTTTTACCAATTAGTTTTTAACTAACTGGTTTTTATATTTTTTCCTGGTCGCTAGTGTAGCGATTTTTGGAGAAACTCATTTTTGGGTTATCTTTGAAATCGCTTTATAACAACTATTTTATATACATAATCTATCTGGAAATAAGATAGTTAGTTGATTTAATATTTGAGGACAGTTGCGAACAGCTCTTGAATCGTAATCTTCATGGATGTTGATTAAACACATGTAAATTATTTTTGATAATGATTGGGTGTTTGTAAAAGCACCTTTTGTTTTTGTAATCTTTCTAATATTTTTATTTGAATTTTCTATTGTGTTTGTTGTGTAGATCATTTTTCTATTTTCTGTTGGATAGTCAAAAAATGTTACTAATTCATCAAAATTATTTTTTCACGATTTAATAGTATTTAGATATTTTTATCCTCAAGATTTTTCAAAAGAATCAAGTGCTTTAAGAGCTGCATCATAGTTTGGTGATTTATAAATTTTTTTCATATCACTTGTAAATGAAGCAACATCTTTTGGAGATACATGTTTTGTAGAATTTCTTATTTGATGAATAACACATTTTTGAATGTGAACATTTGGAAATGCAGCTTTTAAAGCTTCTGATATCCCCTTCAAATTATCACAACAAGTTAGCAAAACATCTTTTACACCTCTTGTTTTAAGTTCATCAAAAATCATTAATCATTGCTTAGAAGATTTAGATTCAGTATCCAAAATTCCAAAATCTCTTTTTTCCATCGATATTAACACCAATTATTAAATAAACTGATTTTTCTTTGTAGACAGAATCCTCTCTAATTTTGAATCTGATTCCATCTATGTACACAATTGGATAAACAGCCCTAATTGTCTTTGTTGCCACATTACAATTTCTGAAATTATTTTATCTGTGATTCTAGAAATTGTGTCTTTGTCTAAATCACAATAAAACATTTGATATATTGTTTCCTGAATATCTCTAGTAGACATTCCTTTTGAATATAAGAAAAGTATTTGATCTTCAATTCTAGAGATATTTCTTTCATGCTTTTTTAACAATCTTTGGTTCAAATGTTAATAGTTCATCTCTTGGAACTTGAATATCAATTTTTCCATTATCAGTTGAGATTGTTTTCTTAGTTTTTCCTTTTCTATAATTGTTAGAAAGATCTCTAGAATTTTGATCGTATTTTTGATAACCCATATGTTGATCAAATTCATCATCTAAAGTAGATTCAATAAAATGTTTTTTTAATCTTACCAATTAGTTTGTTTAAATCTAACATAGATTCAACACCACTATTTTTTAATAATTCTTGTATATTTAATTTGTCTTTGTTTTCTGGTTTTTTTGACATAATTCACTCCTAAAATTTTTTTAAACTTTTTTTAAGAATGAGTTTCTCCAAAAAATGATACAGTACCCAATAAATTGACTTCTATCAATAGATTTATTCATTTTAATATAATATAATTTAAAGACAATATGTGAATTTTAAATGTTAGATAATATAAAATAATTTTAATTATTTTTAAGATTATTTTTGAAAGGGGAAAATATGTCAAAATTTAAAAAGAAAACATATTCAAATATTCTTGGAGTGTCTATAGCTTTAGGAAGTCTAGGTTTAATTGCAAGCGATTTAACAAAATACGAAAGCAAAAATATAGTTATTGGACAAGATAATGATAAAAATCTAGTCATTGATAATGAACTAAATTCAGTTACAAGAGCTAGTAATCAATTTGATTACACACCAATTGCAAACAATAAATATTCTGCTCCTATTTCAACTGAGAGTGGTTATATTGGTTATTCAGATGACCAAAGACAATTAATAATGACGGCTTATGAAGGTGTTGAAATTTGAAGATTAGATTTAAATACAAATTCTGATTTCAAATCCTTCTATAGTGCACAATATCCAAATACTAATTCTTCTTCTGTAAAAATAATTTCTTGAAAATATCTTCAAGAAAAGGACATAATTGTTATATTAGTTTCAGATACAAATAATAATGAATATAAAAATGGTTTAGTATTTGCTGTTGAAGCTTCGACAGGATTGGTTTTTACTCCAATAAAAAATGCAAACAATCAAGCTGATCCACTTAGCAATTCAACAAAAGTTTTAGATGGTGTTACAGTTTTATATAAAAACTCAAATGGCGATATTATTGCTACTGTTGATGGGCAAATGCAAACTAATAATAATTTTCCAACACTTAATATAAAAAAAGCGGGTTATGGTGAAGTTTCAACAAAAATTACCATTAGTGGTGTTAATGGTATAAGTTCATTTAGAGGTATTGGATCAAATGCATTAGGAGTTCAAGATGGACAAACATCTGCTGATAAGTGAATTTTAACGGCACTTGTTGAAGGTAAAAGTGGTTCCAATTCGAACTTTGTATTGCTAACTTCTCCTATAGGAAATGCAGTTTCCGCTGATAAACAAGGTGGAGCATATAAGCAAAAAATTGTTATGGTTGATGATAATTTAAAACCAATACATAATGCAGGTGGCCAAATTGTATCGGTTGACACAAAATACGGAATGGCTATAACAACAAACATTTCTAAGGATTTAAACGATATTCCTAAATATGGTTTCTATGCAAATAATGATAATCCTAATATTAGTTCATCGGTTTTTGTTATTGCAGGTAGATGTAATGCTGTTTATAAATTTAATTATAATCAAACTAATAAAACAGTTGCCATAGATAAGTTTTTGGATATGCAGGATGGTACTAAAAAATTAGACCAAGATGTTTTCTCATTCTATTATGATGATGTAACACAAAGAGTGATTACTTCAAATCTTTGAAGTTCAAGCAATGCATCTGTTGGTTATACTGATCTTTCTGAAACAACATTGAAGTATTATAGAATTTTAGCTGGAAATGGAGAAAGTAAACCGATACAAAATGTTAAAACATTTACTCCTGTTTTTTCTAAAACAAAAATAAATGAATCGCCAATAATTGTTTTTGATAAAACAGATAAATCAAAAACTTTTGGTTATTATTTTGTAAATGGAAACACTTTAAGTGGGCCTATAAATCTTCCATATAGAAATTACAATGATGTAGAAGCTGAGATAAAAAAACAAGATTTCTATAATGGCGCAATCCCAAGCTCAGTGAAATCGGAAGAACTAAATAAATTATTGAAATTGTCTGGTAATCCAAATAAAGGAACTTGACATATTTCATCAACTCCAACAGGGGATGATAAAAATGGAACTTTAACTGTTGAATATACAGTAAAATATCAAAAATGATGATCAAATATTACAACTGACTATGCATCTTTTAATATTAAAAAGGTTATAGATGGTATGTATAAAAAAGATGGTGTATTTAATTTGGTTACAGAAAGAACAAATGATGAATCAAATAATGTTAAGTTTGATAAAATTAATGAACTTAAATCAATTAAATACCCAAGTGATGTCACTGGCCTAGAAATAATCAACAACTTTGTCACATTAAATATGAAAAATAAAAATGGACAGCTTATTCAACTCCAAGAATCAGACATTATAAAAACAGCAAATGATGAAGATGGAACTTTAAGTATTTCTATTGATATTTCTAAATATCTACCTACCGGATTTGATGAAAGTTATTATAAAAAAACTTTTACTTATGATGGTTTTCTGAATTCTAAAGGTTATGAAATAAAAATAAATGATAATGCGACACTTCAATCGAATGGTTTTTTAGATCAATATCCTTCCCAAGTTACTCTATCCAATGTATTAGATAAATTAGTAGTTTTAGGACCAAAATTTCCTACACCTTCAGATCAATGGGATTTTATTACTATTCCTAATGATGTCGATGGTAGCATAACAATTTCTTTAGCTTCAAAAAATCAATTTGTTCCTTCAAATAAGAAACAAGTTTTAACTAGTATGAAAATAGATGGTTTTAAATCCATTGGAAATGATTTCAAAAATATTAATATAAAAGAATACAATGGATTATTAACAGCACAAGAAATATGAAATGAGTATGATGATGCTGTAAAAAATGGTAAAAACGTTTTAAGCACTACCTTATCATCGTTAATTTCTGTTCCATACATGAACTTTGATCAATTGAACCTTTCTCTAAATGGAAGTATTAGTGAAAATATTTTACCATTATCTATTAGTTTTAAAAATGGCTCTGTTTCTCAATTATTTATTGGAACTCAACCATTAACTTGAACTAGTCAAAATTTAAATGATTTAATGATATCAAAATTGTTAGAATATCCTTTTAAAACAAACGTTAAAATCAATACTGCTAATCAGGATTTTTCTTGAAATAAGCCGGTTGACTATCAAGGGAATGCCATAGATATTGATACTTCTGCAAAAGAAGTTAAAATCGATTTAGGATTGGCTAGATATCAAAATATTAGCAAAGAAATGTATGCTGATGATATTAGCAAAGAAACAGTAATTAATGATTTGTTCTCTGCTTCTTACTATGATGTTAATAGTATTGTGCTAAGTCCTAATAGATCTGCTGGTGCATTAGTTGTTACAATTTATGCAACTTCAGGGAGTGGAAGTAATCAAGTGTTAAACAAATCTGTTTTTAATGCTACAAATAATTCTATTATTCCAGAAGGTGGTCAAGTTTATAAAAGAATTGAATTAACTGGTTTTAAAACACCTATATCTCCATATGCTATATGAGTTCCAGTTATTGCTAGTTTTGCAATTATCGCTGCAGCTATAGTATTTATAGTTTACTTAAAAGTCATCAAACGTAATTTAAGAAAAACGGTTAGAAATACGCATGATGTTGAATATCTAAATAAATTAAAAGACAATAACCAAAAGAGACTTGAAACGTTGAAAAATAAAAAACACTCAAATGTTATTAAATATGTTGAAAAAAACAGTTCTAAATAATAAGGATTAATTATGAAAAAAATTAAAAAATGATTTTTACCAATAACTTCATCTATATTAGGAGTTTCGGCTATTTCTATAGGAATTGTTAATAATTCAAGTATTAATTCAAATGAAGTTACAACTCAATTAAATAATTTCTCTAACAGTAAAAATATTAAAGAATCAAGTTATCCCATTTTATCAAATAATAAATTGGACGTAAAACAATCAACAAAGTATGGTTTTTTATCATATGATTCTGGAACAATTTATTTAACTTCTTTTCTAGGTGATTTAGTTTGAAGTTTTGATATTGCAAAAAGTGGTTTTTTTGCAAATAATGCACTATCTGGAGCTACTATATCTTCTTTAAGTTTGGGTTATAGTAATACCAACAACATTATTGGTGTTCTAGGACAAATCAGCAATGGAACTAATTCTAATGGAATTTCTTCTTTTTATTTTCAATTAAATATGGATGATGGAACACCTTATTTTCCAAATAAAGATCCAAGCGTTGAAAATAGCGAAAAATTTAAATCTTATTTTTTAACTAATAAAAAAGGATTGGGACCTTTAGTAAATAAAGTATCTATGGATGATAATGGAAATGTCTTCATTTTTAATCAATCTACAACACTTAAACACCAAAGTCCTAATGGATCTGATGGAACTATTGTTGTATTAGATTCAAGAAATTTATCTATGAGTTATATTGCTATAGATAATTCTTTAGTTACTTCTATTCAAAACTATTTTTTAAAGAATATAGTTGAAGTTGAAAAAGGTGTTTATGTACTAGTTACTATTGATAATAATACTAACCCTTCGAAAATACAAATGAATTTAATAAACAATTCTTTTACTTCGATTGGTAATAGCACTAATAATATTTATACAATTAATGGACCTCAAATTTCTGAGTCGAATATCATATGAAATCCAGCAATCTTTAATAATTCTGATGGCACAAAAAATATAGTTTTACCTATTATTGGTTCAAATGGAAAATTTGTAAAATTTGTGTTAAGAAATAAAAATATCTCTTATGGTTCTGAAATAAATGTTAATGATCAAATAGATTATATTGATTATGATGAATCTAACAACAGCATTTACTTTACAAATTCAAGAGGTTTAAATAAATATTCTCTATCTTCTTCTGCTAGTAGTCTAATTTCGAATGATGAACATTCCAAAAACTCTAAGATTTCGATATTTAATGTAACAGATAATACAACTAATTTAACTAATTTGGTAACTATAAAAAATGGAATAATAAAAGGGTTAAAAAATATTTCCTCTACAAATACTCAAACTAATTTAATTAGTGTTGAAAGACCTGTCATAAGTGATTTTAATTCATATGCTACTCAGCTTAAATACAATGATAAACTAGCAGCAGATTTAACTAACGAAGATGTTATCAAGTTATTGAATGTGTCAAATCTAACTTCTAATGAATATAATACTGAACTAGTAAAATTAGATGGAACTGAATATACAGGAGGCGAATCTAAACGTTTTGTTGTTGACAACATAAACGGAACCATAGATTTTAGATTTAAATTAAGTATTAAAAATTGATGATCTGATAGCACTTTCTATAGTAGAATTTTACCTGCATCTTCAGTAAATGTATTTAGAAAATATAATGATATGATATTCCAACTAGTTACAATTTCTTCTATAGACAAAAACAAATATGATAAACAACAAGAAATACTGTCTACTAAATATGCAACTGATATTACATCAAATGAAATATTAGAATATTTCATAAATCAAGGAAAAGGTGTTGGAATTACTGAGTCAGATATTAACATATATACAATTAATGAAAGCAGTCAACAAATTGGTTCAAAAGATGAAAACAAACAAATAAATGTAAAAGAAGATATAAACACCGGTATTGTAACTATTGAATATTTAATCAAAAAGAATGAAGGAAGCACTTCAATAGGAGAATCAAATATTAGAGGTAGCGCTGAATTTAAAACTACCAAAAAATTGGATGATTATAAACAAATTAGTGCAGAAACATCAAAATTATTATCTTTAAAAAAAGAGAAATCAGTTTTGGATATTACTAGTGCAGATTTGATTAATGTATTATCTTTATCAGATGGTTATTCTCAAAAAGTTAATCAATGAAGTTGAAAACAAAAAAATGTTAATTATTCAAAAGAATGAATAAATGATATTGTAAATGGTAATTTAAACGGAACTTTAAGTTATATTAAAGACAACAATGTTCCTGACAAAGTTCTAGATAGTCATCTATCTGTAAGTTTTAGTAGTACAAATTATGGTCAAACAAATGTAGAAAATGGAACAGGGTTCTTGACTTTAGCTGATAAACTTGGAAAATTTGAAGGAGAAAATTTATCTAATCCATTCTTTGAAGTTGATAGTGCGTTAGCAAATTCTTGATCAGTTACTAAAAATAAAGAAGAAATTTCACAGGATTTTGGTAAAGAAATTTCTAAATTTGTTAAAACAAAAAATCCATGAATTGATGTTACTAAGCTAAGTTGAACAATTGATGAATCTAAATCTACAAACAACAATGTTCATATAGTTATTCAATTACAACCAAATACTGGAACCAATATCCAATTAAGCGATGGTTCTAACTTAGTTCTGACTCAAGATTGGGTTGATGCTTTAAAAGCTAATGCAAATTCAGCTAAATTATTTGAACCGATAGAAATTGATTTAGGTGCATCTCTTGCTGTTTTTGAATGAAAAAATGATATAGGTGGTAACAAAACATTTAGTTCTGCTTCAACTAAACAGGCAAATCTTGGAGTAAATAAGTTGAGTGTTGTTTTACCATCAGAATATGTTGATCGTTATGAAAAACAAGATGGGATTGGATATCTTGATTTTCAAGAAAAAACACAATTACTTAAATTACCAGAAGGTTCTTATATAGGAACGCCATCAACTGTAATTGCAAATTCAACTGTTGTTTTAAATAATTGAACAACTAGAGAAAGTGATTTATCTCAATTTATTGTTACAAATATTGATTTAGTGCCAGATGATGAAAATGGTATTGTGACAGCTAGCTATACTTTATATTATCCAAAACTTAATACTTATAGAGTGGCTAGTTTAAGCTTAAGAGGATTCACTAGTATTAATGATATAATTGCTTTTTGAATGGTGATTGCTGTACTTGTGGCTATAATTTTATTTTCAGCTTGACTTGCAGCTCACATAATTAAAAAAGAAAAGAAAAAAAATACTGTTTTCTCAACAAAAGAATTCTATAAAAATTTTAAAAAAGTTAAAGAAGTAAAATAATTTTATTTTAAAGTAAACAAGTACTTATGTATTATAATAAATAAGTATTTGTTTATATGGCGACTATGGTGAAGTCGGCTAACACACCTGACTGTGACTCAGGCATTCGCGGGTTCAAGTCCCGTTGGTCGCCCCATTTAATAAAACTTAATGAAATTAGTTTTGACTAATTTCATTTTTATTTATAATAAATATATCTTTACTTGTTTTATTCAGTTTTAGATATAAAATATTCACATCAAAATTAAGAGAGTAATTTATTATGATTAGTGTTAGAAAAAAAATAATGGTTCATGCATACAAAAGAAATGGTTGATTGTATAGAGTCTGAGAGTTTCCTAGGGTTGTTGCTGTAACAGATGAATATGTATGTGTTTCTTTATATAATTCTAGAGTTATAACTAATGAAAAAAATTCTTCAAGAAATTTTCACTCAAAAAATCTTAAACCTTCTTTTTGATTCTTTTTTTATGATAAATGATATAACATAATTGCAACTTTAACCCCAAATGATACGATAAATTATTATGTAAATTTTGCTTCACCTTTTATTCATGAAGAAGAAGCTATCAAATATTATGATTTTGATGTTGATATTAAAATGAAAAACAATGTGTTAGACGAATATAAAATTTTAGATCTAGATGAGTATGACGAAAATAAAGTAGCATATCATTATGAAAAACAAATATTAAATCAAATTGACCAAACATTAAAATTGTTTAAAGATGAAAATTTTAGAAAAAGCATTTTTGAAAAAATTAATTTAGATTTAATTAATAAATACATAAAATTAGAACAACAGGAATAAATATGTCGGATATAGAAAAATATTATGATGAGATAATTGCAAAAGCAGAAAAAATGTCAAAAGACAAAAAGTATGATGATGCTATTTTTTTAATTGAAGACGAACTTGAAGCTCCATACATTCCATTAGATAAACAAACAATATTGGAAGATTTATTATTACAAATCAAAGCAGATAAAAGTTATTTTAGTGAATTGTATGATGTTGAAAATCTAGATAGAAAACAATTAATGAATAAAGTTTTCGAAAACAGAAAAATCAATCCATCAGCACTATGACTATTTTTTGAGAGATATAATAGTGATTTAAAAGAAAATGAAATCGATTTTTTTGAGGATATATTAGTATCTAAATCTGTTTCTAATGAGGATAAAAATTATTTGTTTGAAATGCTTATTTGTTTTGGTGTAGATAAAAATTTTAAGTACCATAATCAAAACATTGGAGAAACATTTAATATTAATCCAATTGAAACTAGTTTATTTGAACAAATTGAACTTTATAATAACACAAAAAAAATAATAGATGATTTAGCCTCAAAAGAACCGTCACTTCTAAATTTTTGTTATAACATTTTAACTCTTATATATAAATATTATTTCCCAAGCGTTCCAAGTTATGATTATAAAGATTTAGCTAAATCTATATTTAGTTATATGTATAACACTTTGAGAGGCGAAAAAATTAATAATGATGAAATTACATCATTAATAATTAAAATTCTTCAATAATTTTTTAGTTTATTTTAAGATTGAATATCTTTATTTAGCACTTTATGCATTAGTGTGATAATATATATTTTATAATATTATATTATATAAAAACAGATGGAGTATTCATTATGTCTAAAAGGGATTATTATGAAGTTCTGGGAATAGATAAAAATGCATCTGAATCTGATATTAAAAGAGCTTTTAGAAAAAAAGCTATGGAGTATCACCCAGATAGAAATAAAGCTGCTGACGCTGAAGAAAAATTCAAAGAAGTTAATGAAGCATATGAAGTTTTAAGTGATCCAAACAAAAAAGCTACCTATGATCGTTTCGGACACGATGGATTAAATTCACAAGGTTTCCATTCTCAAGGATTTGATCCATTTGACATATTCAACCAATTTTTTGGTGGTGGAATGAGTGATGAAGACGGATACACAAATGGTTTTGAAGATATATTCAATGCTTTTAGTGGTTTTGGTGGATTTGGAGGTTTTGGCAGAAAACAATCACAAGAAACAATTAATGCCAATTTATTATTGAATATAAATATTACATTTGTTGAATCAGTTCTTGGTGTAAATAAAAAAATAGATTATCAAATAAATGTTGATTGTAAAACTTGTCATGGTTCTGGAAACACAAATGAGCCCGATGCTGTTAAAACTTGTGACACTTGTAAAGGTCAAGGCTTTGTATTTACGAGAAAAAGAACTATGTTAGGAATTGTTCAATCTCAATCAGTCTGTCCTGACTGTCATGGTGATGGTAAAATTGTAATTAAAAAATGTCATGATTGTAAGGGACAAAAATACAAAAAAGAAAAAGTTTCTTTGAATGTTGAAATACCTAGTGGTGTAAATTCGGGTGAAACACTTGTAGTTAGTGGCCAGGGTAATTTAATAAATGGTAAAAAAGGTGACTTATTTATTAATGTTGATGTAATACCTTCAAAAATATTTGAAAGAAAAAACAATAATATATATGTAATTGCTAAAGTTGATCCAGTTCAAGCAATTGTGGGTGGTGAAATTGATGTTCCAACTCCTCATGGAATTAAAATCATAAAAATCAAAGCAGGAACAAAAAATAATGATATTATTACAATTTCAGGTCACGGTTTTAAATCTAATAAAAGATTTGGAAGTAATGGTGATTTATTTGCAGTTATTGAGTTAACAAGCCCTAAAAAATATAGTCCATCTGAATTAAAAGAATTATCTAAATTTGCAGAAAGAACAAATGATGAAATTAAAAAATATTTAAATGATGCTAAAAAGGAGATTAAGTAATTATGGAAAATAAACAAAAGGAATTTAATAAAGACAAAAATTTTTCAAAAAAAACTAATCCTGTAAATGAAAGCGAAAATCACACAGTGAATTCTGTAAAAAAAGAGAACATTGAAAAAAATGTTTGTAACCCTGATGAATCGAAAAATGATAAAATTAATGAACTACAAATTCAAATCGTAAGTTTAAAAAATGAATTAGAAAATAAAAATAATTCAATAAAAAGTTTAGAAAATCAAATAGAAAATCTTAATAACTCTCTTGTTTCAAAAGTTAGTGAAAAAGCTAATGAAGCCCAACAAAGATTAGATGAAAAAATTGCTGAATATCAAGCCAAATTTGATAAAGAAGTTTTTGAAATTAAAAAGTATGCTTTAAAAGATAAAATTGTAGACCTTATTGATATTATAAACAACTTTGAATTAGCAGTTAATAATTCACCAAATAATCCAGAAATTCAAAACTACTTAAAAGGTTTTTCAATGTTTAGCAATATGTTCAAAAATTATTTAGCTGATAGTGGAGTTAAAGAAATACAAATAAATGTTAATGATGAATTTGATCCAAACACCATGGATCCTTTTGAAACGGTTGAAGTTAAAGGTGTTAAACCAAATCTTGTAACAAAAATAATTAAAAAAGGATACAAACTTCACGATAGAGTTGTAAAACATGCTATAGTGCAGGTTTCAAAATAATTACCTAAATAACAACTAATAATGTTGTTATTTTTTTTATAATTCAACATTTAAAATTGGAAAACAACGTTTATGACATAGTCATAAAATTTCATGATAAAATTTTATTATAGCATGTAATATTTATTTTTATTAATTTATATAATATAATTAAAATAGTTGTTTGAAAGAAAGGTAATCAATAGGATTTTTTATGGCAGACAAAGAATTGAAAGAAAAAGATCTTACTAATGAACAAGATACAGAAAATAAATCTTTAGATTACGAATATGATAGTGAAGAGTTTAAAAGAAACCTTACTTTATATATAAGAATTATTGATAAGAGTGATGAGGTTGTAGGAGTTATTTATAAATTCATGAACAAAACTCTTGATGCCCCAACTAAAGCCGAAATAGATTTGTACCGTAAATCCATTATCATGGCACTAAGAAAAGGTAATCACAAAAAATATGGTTACTTATACAAAATAATCGCTAAAAATATTTACGATTATAAAGAATTTGTAAGAGATGAAAATCAAAAAGCTCAAAACCAAGTAATTATAAATCCAAACATTTTTGCAATTTCTTGAAATGATTTACAAGCTAATATTAAAGATAAACTTAGAAATACTGACTCTGATATGATATCACCAGCAAGTCTTGAAAAAGCATATAAAGATGAATTGGATAAAGTTAAAAAATTATATGAAAAACTTAGAGACATGAGAGATAACGGTGTTCCAGTTGCAGATGATGCAATTGATATGACAAGATCTACTATGTTGAAACTAACTGACTTGGTAAATATTTTTATGTTAGAAAATTTTGATGAGTTGCAACCAATGATGCAAGAAATTCAAATATTCGAAAAAAACCATGTATTTTCAACAGAAAAAGAAAATTCAATTTTTATTGATGCCAATTTTAAAAACATTACTAATTTGGCTCAACCAAGAAAAGATACAGATGCTGCTACAAAAAAATACGTAGATGATCAACTAGAAAGAATTTGAACACATTTAGGAAAAACAAAAAATTAATTTTAAATATTGATATGGAGAATTATTATGGAAAACAATAAAAATTTAAGTATGAATTCAGAATTATATGAAAAAGTTAAACAAGAAGCAGAATGAATTAGAAATGCAGCAAAAAATGTTGTTAACAAAATTGCAGCTGATTTGGTTGAAAGAGAAGAAATTTTAAAACTTTCGTTTCTATGTGCTCTAGCTGGTGAATCAATTTTCATGTTAGGTCCTCCAGGGATTGCTAAATCGCTGGTTTCTAGAAAAGTAGAAAGCATTTTTAAAAAAGCAAGTTCATTTGAAGTTTTGATGAATAGATATTCTACTCCAGACGAAATTTTTGGTCCGATTGACATTACAGAATTAAAACAAGGTAAATATGTTAGAAAAATTGATGGATATTTACCTGATTGTAATATTGGGTTTTTAGATGAAATTTGAAAAGCGAGTTCATCTATTCAAAATGCTCTTCTTATGATTATTAATGAAAAAATATTTATTAATGATGGTAAACCTACAAGAGTTCCGTTAGCATTGTTAATTGCAGCTTCAAACGAGTTACCTGAAAGAAACAAAGGTCTTGAAGCCTTATGAGACCGTTTCATTATTAGAGTTGACATGAAGCCAATTCAAAATGAAGAAAAATTCATTGAACTATTTACTAACACTGCAAACTTACTTGATAAACAAAACATTACTGATGATGAAAAATTTGATCTTAGTGTTGTTCAAAAAATTGCTAAAAATGCTGAATATGTAGAAATCCCAAAAAATATTAGAGCATTCATTTCTTTATTAAGAAAGAAAATTGTTGAATTCAACAAGAGAGAGTTAGAAAGAAACCCAGAAGCAAATGATTTTGATCTAATTTATGTTTCTGACCGTAAATGAAAAAAAATTGGAAATCTTTTAAGAGTTGCTGCATTTATTAATGGTAGATTATATGTTGATATTACAGATTGTTTCATTTTAGAAAATGTTATTTGAAACAACCCAACTCAAATTCCTGAAATTAAGCAAATGATCAATGACTGTGCTTCAAGTATTGAATATGGTATTGATGGAAGATACTCATATGCTATTGAATCTTTCAACAAAATTAGAGAAACAATAATTGATAACATTGCAATTCACGAAGTAAAAACAGATGTAATCATTAAATCTTATAGAAACAAAAGTGATGTTTACTACTACTTCATGGATGCTGATAAAAATAAATTCTTCTTCAAAAAAGAAGACATTGATAACATCCCTAAAAACGAAAATTTCGAAGTTATGGATTGAATGCTAAATTATTGTACAGCAGATGAATTTAAAACTAGTGTTGCTCCATCAAGAAAAGCATTATTAAAATACGATGGTACTAACTTCTATTTATACAAAGACAATGATGAAAATGGTGAAAAGATAAAAATCTATACAAACTTTGAAGAAAAAGAAGTTGATCACTACAGATTAATCAGACCAACAGTTGAATTCATTAAAGATATCAAAAACACTGCAACTGCTTTAATCAACAGAATTAACAGTGACATTGAAACTTTAAAAACATTAAGAAACAAAAAGTTTGCTGACATGAAAGCTTCTAACCTATTTGTTGAAAACAAAAGTTTAGGATTCTTACAAGAAGCAATCAACAACTCAATCTTAGTGTTAGAAGACATTGTTGACAAGATAAAAGATATGTTTGTATATGTTAAATTAATTAACTACGGATTTACTACAAAAGATAAACAAAAAATCTTACCAGCACTTGATTTACAATAGTTTTTAAATTTTAAAGTCAATAACCCATGGAATTAAATTTAAAAGACATGATAGTTGATTTATTAACTAATAGTGAGACTACAGTTAATAAATTATATGAATTTGTAAATGGTAGCGGTAGTAAACCAAATCGTAAAGAGTTTGAAACATTTAGAAAAGATCTGATTAACTCAGTAAAAAAGAAAAAAGAAAATGCACTAGAACTTTTCCCAATAATTAAATACTTTGAATCTAAAAGACTAACAGAAGAAGATTTACAAAATGATGAAACACTATTTACTATTCCATCAGAAGAAAGAATAGCAATTGCTTCTCCAATTGAAATCTTACAAGAAGTGCCAGAAAAACAAGATTACAACATGCACTTCATGTGAGATAACATTGATATTGAAGAAAGAGAATCTTTAGTTTATAAAGCTTTTAATAATTATTATGAAATTATTAAAGATGATGAAAACATTAGAAAAGCTATTCAATCCTGAGGTACTTTTGTTGAAAAAAACTTGTTCATCACTCAAACAGAACGTGATTTATTTTTAGAAGATATTCCACAAGAAGTTTTCTCTCTGCACCAAAGTGATAACTTAAGTGGATTATTACCTACAGAAATTGCGCAACTTGATGATCCAGATTTAGAGTTAGTATTCTATAAGAACTTTGTAGAAAAGAAATTACTTTCTTACCAACTATGAGGGATTGAAAGAGAAATCGTAGAAGAAATTGATATCTTTGAAAAAGATATAAAAGATAGAGGTCCACTTGTTTTATGTGTCGACACTAGTGGTTCTATGAGAGGTTTGAAAGAAATTTTCTCAAAAGCTATTGCTATGGTAATAGTTAATATTCTAGAAGAACTTAAAGTTAATGTTATCTTATTAACTTTCTCAACAAAAGCTAGATCAATTGATCTTTCAGATTCAAAAAATAAACTTAAATCAACAAGAGATACTTTTAAAAAATCATTCTATGGTGGTAGTGATATCTCTGTTGCGATTGATGAAATATACAAAGTATTGGGAAATAAAAAACATAGAAAAGCAAATATATTGATTATTTCAGATTTCTTGTTTAAAAATCCAAGTAGAGAAACTCTTCAAAAGATTAATAAACTAAAAGAAAGAGAACATCATTTCCACTCTTTAAAAATTAACAACAAAGATAACAAATCAACATTAGAAACTATGTTTACAACAAACTGAGCTTATAAATATAATTTCAATGGTTTAAATCTTGAAGAAGATGAAGAGGAAATGATTAATGAAATTGCTGAAGCAAATGTTGCAAGCAAAAACAATCTAGAAACAATTAAAGCGTTTGGTTTTATTAAGAAAATTAAGGATTGGGATTTTGTTGCTAAGACTGATGAAGAACTTAAGCAAGAAGGACAAAATGTTGACCAACCAGCTGATAATCCAGCTCCATTGGATATTTAATTAGTTAAACAATCACACAAAGATATATTACATATTACTAGTGTGATTGTTGCTCGATTGACATGTGAAGTGCAACACTCAGAAAAAAAGAGTGTGCACTTCATTTGTTTTATTTGTAAGTGTTCACCAATAAAAAGATAATAAGTAT